>DATBTA010000304.1:0-4582 GCA_036559505.1 Pseudolabrys sp.
GCCGATCGATACCCGCGCCATTCCACTCTCCCGCCTCGAGGAAGTAGAAGACGCGGCCGGCCGCGCGCTCGCAGAGGGCAAACGCGCCTACTGGGTGTGTCCGTTGGTCGATGAATCGGAAAAAATCGACTTGGCGGCCGCGCAAGCCCGTTTCGAGGAGCTGCGTAAGAAATTCGGCGACCAGGTCGACCTTGTGCACGGCCGCATGAAGGGCCCCGACAAGGACGCCGCGATGGCCCGGTTCTCCGCCGGAGAGACACGGCTGCTCGTCGCAACGACCGTCATCGAAGTCGGCGTCGACGTGCCGGAAGCGACCATCATGGTGATCGAGCACGCCGAGCGCTTTGGGCTTGCGCAGCTCCACCAGCTGCGCGGCCGGATCGGCCGCGGATCCGGCGCCTCGACATGCCTGCTGCTTTACAAGGCGCCCCTCGGCGAGACCGCAAAGGCGCGGCTTGCCATTTTACGTGAAACCGAAGACGGCTTTCGGATCGCCGAGGAAGACCTGCGCCTGCGCGGCGAAGGCGACCTTCTCGGCACCCGGCAAAGCGGCTGGCCAGGCTTTCAGATTGCCCGCCCCGAGCTGCACGGCAAATATCTCGGTGCGGCGCGCGACGATGCGGCACTCATCCTTTCACTCGATCCAACCCTGTCGGAGATGCGGGGCGAAGCGCTGCGACACTTGCTTTATATTTTCGGGAAAGACGAAGCGGTCAGATTGATCCGGGCCGGTTGAATTATTCGGCCGGCTCGACCTTTCGCTTGGCGCGCGCGGCCTTCGCCTTGATGGCAAGCGCAGCTAGATTTTTCTGCGCCTCGCCCTCGGGCTGCACCATGCCGGCGGAAATCAGAAGCGTCATCGCGTTCTCGACCGAAATATCGAGCTCGATGAGATCCTTGCGCTTCACATAAAAGAAGAATCCGGTCGTCGGGTTAGGCGTGCACGGCATAAAAGCCGATACGTGCTCGCCAGACGGCAGCTTCTTGACCAAATCGGCGCTTGGCGGCTGCGACAGAAATACCAGCGACCACATGCCCGGTGCCGGAAATTCGACCAGCGCCACCTTGCGGAAGCTCGAACCGGTCTTCGAAAACAAGGTTTCGAAAATCTGCTTCATCGTCTTGTAGATTGGCCGCACGATTGGCAGGCGATCGAGCACGCCCTCGCCCCAGCCGACCAGCGTGCGCCCGACCAGGTTAGCGGTAAGGAATCCGAGCAACGTCAGTCCGATCACCGCGATGATCAGTCCCGTCCCCGGAATCGGCCACGGCAGGTAACTCTCGGGCCGATAGTCCGGCGGGATGATCGGCCGCATGAAGCCGTCGACCCAGTTAATGAGCGACCAGATCAGCCAGACCGTTATGGCCAGCGGACCCGCGACCACAAGGCCGGTCAGAAAATAATTGCGCAGGCGGCCAGCAACACTCGTGTGCGTAGACGTGACCTTTGCCACGTCCACGGTCAATGGATCGCTGGAATTGTTTGCGGTTTCGGACATGCGCCCAGTCTATTCCACCGTGACCGATTTCGCGAGATTCCGCGGCTGGTCCACATCGGTGCCGATGGCGGCGGCCGTATGATAGGCAATCAATTGCACCGGGATCGCATAGACCAGCGGCGTTACGGTCGAGCTCATGTCGGGCAAAGTTATGGTTTCGACGGATGCGATTGCCGCTTCTTTCGCGCCGCGCGGATCCGTCACCAGGATGATCTTGCCGCCACGCGCGGCAACTTCCTGCATGTTCGATGCGGTTTTATCGAACACATTGTCATAAGGCGCAATCACGATGACCGGCATCTTCTCGTCGATCAAGGCGATCGGCCCGTGCTTGAGCTCCCCCGCCGCATAGCCCTCGGCGTGAATGTAGGAAATTTCCTTGAGCTTGAGGGCGCCTTCGAGCGCGATCGGAAAACTGGTGCCGCGGCCGAGGTAAAGCACGTCGCGCGCTTTGGCGAGGTTCTGCGCGAGCTTCTCAATTTGCGGCTCGAGCGCAAGCGCGGTCGCCATCAGACGCGGCGTCTCCACGAGCGCATGCACCAGTTTCTGCTCTTCGGCTGCCGACAGCACGCCGCGCCCACGTCCGGCTGCGATCGCAAGGCAGGCCAGTGTGCTGAGCTGGCAGGTGAAGGCCTTGGTCGACGCGACACCGATTTCCGGACCCGCCAATGTCGGCATGACGACGTCGCTTTCACGCGCGATCGTCGAGGTCGGAACGTTGACCACCGAAAGAATGTGCTGCTTGTTCTCTTTCGCATAGCGCAGCGTCGCCAGCGTGTCGGCGGTCTCCCCCGACTGGGAAATGAAGACGGCGAGATCGCCGGATTCAAGCGGCGCGCCGCGATAGCGGAATTCCGACGCGATATCGATCTCGATCGGCAGCTTCGCAAAGCGCTCGAACCAGTATTTCGCGACCAGCCCCGCATAGAATGCCGTGCCGCAGGCCGAGATCGAGACCCGCTTCAGTTTTTTCCAATCGAACGGCAGCGCATCCGGCAGCGCGATCCGCTCGTTGATCATGTCGATGTAATGCGCCAGCGTATGACCGACCACTTCCGGCTGCTCGTGGATCTCCTTCGCCATGAAGTGCTTGTAGTTCCCCTTGTCGAGGAGCTGCGCCGATGCCGTGGACTTGAGAACCGGACGCTCGACCTTACGATCCTGTTCGTCGCGAACCTGCACGCTCTTGCGCGTGAGCACCACCCAGTCACCGTCCTCGAGGTAGCTGATCGTGTCGGTGAACGGCGCAAGCGCGATTGCGTCGGAGCCGAGATACATCTCGCCATTGCCGTAACCGACCGCGAGAGGAGAGCCCTTTCGTGCTCCGATCAGGAGGTCGTCCTTGCCGGTAAAGAGGAACGCGAGCGCAAAGGCACCGCGCAGCTGCTTGAGTGAGGCCGCAACGGCGTCCTCCGGCGACTTGCCGCTTTTCATTTCCTGCGTGACGAGATGCGCCACCGCCTCGGTGTCGGTGTCGCTGGCAAATTTACTGCCGCCTTTGGTCAGCTTCTCACGCAGTTCACGAAAATTCTCGATGATGCCGTTGTGGACGACGGCCACCAGATCCGTTGCGTGCGGGTGGGCATTATCTTCGGTTGGCCTGCCGTGCGTTGCCCAGCGCGTGTGACCGATGCCGATCGCACCACCGAGCGGCTCGCGCTCGAGACGGTCCTCGAGCGCGCGGAGCTTTCCTTCCGCGCGCCTGCGGCCGAGCACGCCTTTCTCCAGCGTGGCGACGCCCGACGAGTCGTAGCCGCGGTATTCGAGGCGCTTGAGCGCGTCGACCAGCTGGCCCGCAACCGGCCCGTTCCCGAGAATTCCGACGATTCCGCACATCCGCCCGGATGGCCCCTTTGCCCACTCGCTTATGGTTTAGCCGCTGCCGCCAAGCCCAAGGAAATCACAACGCATTTCGCCGTGTGACATCGCCCCTCGGCAAGAGACGCCCGCATTTCACGACTTTTTCGATTTCTTTCGTGTCAGGTTCTTGCCCAAGGCTTTCACCTGCCGCAAGCGCTTTGCCCAGCCTTCCTTAACCGTCTGCTTGGTGCGCGCGATGGCGAGCGCGCCGGCCGGAACATCTTTGGTCACGACCGTTCCGGTGCCGATATAAGCGCCGGCTCCGACGCTGACCGGTGCAACGAGCGCGGTGTTCGATCCAATGAACGCGCCTTTGCCGATGTCGGTGCGATGCTTTGCCACGCCGTCATAGTTGCAGGTGATGGTGCCGGCTCCGACATTCGCCCCCGCGCCCACCCGCGCATCGCCGATATAGGTCAGGTGATTGGCTTTCGCACCCGCCTCGATCTTGGATTCCTTGACCTCGACGAAATTTCCGATGTGCACGTCTTTGCCAAGGTCGGCGCCCGGCCGCAGCCGCGCAAATGGTCCGACGCGCGCACCTTTGCCGACGTGCGCGCCTTCAAGGTGCGAAAATGACCGGATGGTGGCGCCGTCCTCGACCGTGACGCCCGGCCCGAACACGACGTTCGGCTCGACGATGACGTCCTTGCCGAATTTCGTGTCGGCCGACAGGAACACCGTTTCGGGCGCGACCATGGTCACGCCTGCTTCCATCGCAGCAGCGCGCAGCCGCTGCTGCAACACCGCTTCGGTCTCGGCGAGCTGCGTCTTCGTGTTGATTCCGCGCACGTCGTCCTCCGAGGTTTCGATCGCCTTTGCCCTCAGACCCATATCTCGGGCAATGGCAACAGCGTCGGTGAGATAGTATTCGCCTTTCACATTCTTGTTGCCGATCCGGCCCAGGATGGCGAGCGCGTGATTGCCGGCAAGTGCCATCAGCCCGCCATTGCAGAAGCCGATCTTGCGCTCCTCCGGCGAGGCGTCGCGCTCCTCTCGGATCGCGGCAAGCTCATTCCCTTGCAGCAAAAGCCGGCCATAGCCCTTTGGATCCGCCGGCCTGAATCCGAGCACCGCTACGCCAGCACCGTCTGCCAGCGTCGCACGCAGTTTTGCAAGCGTCTGCGCACGCACCAGGGGCGTATCGCCGAATATGATGAGAATATCGTCGGCGCCGCGGGCAATCGCCTTGCGCGCCGAAAGAACGGCGTGGGCGGTGCCAC
>DATBTA010000305.1:0-6950 GCA_036559505.1 Pseudolabrys sp.
GGCTTTTCGCCGCGTGCGCGTCTTGCCACCAGGACTGGATCGTCGTCGGTGAAAAACCAGAACAGGACCGCCATGACCGCGATACCGGCGGCCCATATCTGGGCGACCGCAGGCCAGCCATAGGCGACAAGCACGAATGGCGCGATGAACTTCGTCACCGCCGCGCCGACATTGCCGACTCCGAAAATGCCGAGGGCCGTGCCTTGCTTTTCAGTCGGGTACCATCGCGAGACGTAAGCAATGCCAACTGCGAACGACCCGCCGGCAATACCGACAAAAAACGCGGCAATGAGGAACTGTGGATATGTCGTTGCCCAGGTGAGGAAATAGGTGGCAACCGCCGCCGCCAACATCACCAGCGTATAGACGATGCGCCCCCCGTACTGGTCGGTCCAGACGCCGAGAGCGATTCGGATCAAGGATCCGCTTAGAATCGGCGTGCCGACCAGCAAGCCGAACTGGGTCTCATTGAGATTGAGGTCGCGCTTTATCTGGATGCCGATGATGGCGAAGATCGTCCACACCGCAAAACATACGGTGAAAGCGATGGTGGACATCCAGAGCGCGCGGCTTGGACCCGCGGCTGCGGCCGGCTTGCTTGGCATGATAAGTTCCCGCTCGAGGTCGTTTCGACTACCGCGCCACCCAAGCGCATGGCGGCGGTACCGGCTTTGAGATTGATCAAAAAGTGACGGTAATTGCCATTTTCATAAACATTTCCATCACCTAGGCAGGAGCGACATTCCGCCCGCACAAACTCATGGCTGCCATGCGTGGGTGCGGCACTATTTCACGCTCTTTTTAACGCACAAATTATGGGGCCTGTGATTCATAAGGGTTAAACTTGCGCGTCCTGCGAACAGCTCTGCCTTGGAGCGTCAGGCCATGATCGTGATCAAGAATAAGCATGTCGGCGAGGCTCTTCGCCGCGACGTCATTTTCGTCTGGCATGCTGTGATCGCGGTCGTCTTTATCGGCTTCGCGAGCCTCGCGGTCGCGGCCGCGCTGCTCGATATCCTGTCCTTCCGAAATTGATTCTAACGCACCGGGTAACGGTGCTGGACGCCGTTGAAGTCTTCGACAACAGCCTGCGCCCCGTCCGACCCCCACAGCTTGACGTAGCTCGGTCCGATCGGCGATTTGCCGTGGCCGCCTGGAATGTCGAGCACATAGGTCGGCTGACAGAGCCCCGAAGCACGGCCGCGCAGCCTGCGCATCAGCTCCTGGCCGGCTGCAACGTCAGTGCGAAGGTGGCCGGTGCCGGGCGCCAGATCGCCGTGGTGCAGATAATACGGCTTGATCCGGCACTCGACCAAAACACGCATCAACTCGTCCATCACGCCCGCTGTGTCGTTGACGCCGGCGACCAGCACCGTTTGTGACAGCAACGGAATGCCGGCATCGGCCAGCCGCGCGCATGCCTCGCGCGCCTGTGCGGTCAACTCGCGCGGATGATTGACGTGCACCGCGACATAAGTCGGCTTGCCCTTGATTTTGATGGCTCTGACGAGATCGGGCGTCACCCGGGCAGGCTCGGCGACCGGCATCCGCGTATGAATGCGAACGACCTTGACGTGATCGACCACGGCAAGGCTTTTCATCACCGCGCGCAGCCGCCGCGCCGATAGAACGAGCGGATCGCCGCCGGTGAGAATAACCTCCCAGATTTGCTGATGAGAGCGGATGTAGTCGAGCGCACCCGCCAACGCAGCCCGCGACAGTCCGGCCGGCTTGTCGGGGCCGACCATCTCGCGGCGGAAGCAAAACCGGCAATAGACCGCGCAGATATGCGTCAGCTTGAGCAGCACGCGATCGGGATAGCGGTGCACGATGCCCTCGACCGGGCTGTGGGCGTCATCTCCGATCGGGTCGGAAAGCTCTTCCGGTTTGTGATCGAGCTCCGCCGCGTTTGGAATGAACTGACGCGAAATCGGATCGTCCGGATCGTTTCTGTCGATCAGACCGGCCAATGACTTGGGCAAGGCCACAGCATAACGTGCGGTCACTTTTTCAATCGCCTGCTGGCGCTCTGGCGGCACATAGCCGTGCTCGCAAAGCTGCGCGGCGGTCCGTAACGTCGTCATGATTCACCTGCCTTTTGTTATCTCGACCGTGGGAGCCCAGATCACCTGGTCGATTCGTTGCGCGCCTGTTGCCAGCATCACCAGCCGGTCGAAGCCGAGTGCAATTCCGCTTGCGGGTGGCATGTCGGCCAAAGCCGCGAGAAAATCTTCATCGATCGGATAGCGCTCGCCATACAGTCTTCCTTTTTCGGTCATCGCCGCTTCAAAGCGCGCCCTCTGTTCCGCGATCTCGCGCAGCTCGCCAAAGGCGTTGGCGAGCTCCACCCCACAGGCATAGAGCTCGAAGCGCTCGGCGACCTTATCGCTCCCCGGCTTGGCCCGCGCCAGCGCCGCCAGCGGCAGCGGATACTCATATAATATAGTGGCGCGGCCGACCCCCAGATGAGCATCCACGCGCTCGACCAAAATGCGGCTGAAAATGTCAGCCCAATTGTCATTGTCGGCAATGACGATCCCCGCCTTTGTCGCTTGCGCCGCAAGCGCGGCGCGATCGCCTTTCCGATTGCGGATCGTCGCCAGGAGATCAACGCCGGCGTGACGCGAGAAGGCCTCGGCGACGGTCAATCGCTCCGCATCCGCAAAAGGATCGGCCGCTTTGCCACGATAAACGAATTGCCCGGCGCCGGTGGCGCGTGCCGCCTCGGCCAGCAGACCGGCGCAGTCATCCATCAACGTTTCGTAGGGCTCGTGCGCCCTGTACCACTCGAGCATCGTAAATTCGGGATGATGAAGGGCGCCACGCTCGCGGTTACGAAAGACGCGGGCAAACTCAACGATGCGAGTCTCGCCCGCCGCCAATAACTTTTTGCAGGCGAATTCCGGTGATGTGCGCAGATAGAGTTTGCAGCTTTCACCACCCGGCCCGATCAAATCGGCCGCGAAGGCATGCAGATGTGTCTCGTTGCCAGGAGATACCTGCAGCGCCCCGGTTTCAACCTCAACGAAATCGCGCGCCGCAAACCAGTTTCGCAGAGCTGCCATGATACGCCCGCGCGCCAGCAGGTATGGCCTGCGGGCCGCGTGGATATCTCTGCTCCAGAACGGCGGGCTTCCCGGCACATTTACCTCTGTCAGACCAAATGCGGGAAAGACTGGAAACGGCCGCGAAGATCGCTATGGTGCGCCCCGAAACCGCGGCCGCCTGCCGCCCATAAGTTAAGGATCATAATTGTGAAGGTCATCGCTTCTTCGCTCCGCAAAGGCAATATCGTGGATATCGACGGCAAGCTCTATGTCGTTATGACCGCGGAAAATTTTCATCCCGGCAAGGGCACCCCGACGACCCAGGTCGATATGCGCCGGATTTCAGACGGCGTGAAGACGTCGCAGCGCTACAAGACCACCGACCAGGTCGAGCGCGCCCATGTCGAGGATCATGAGTTCAGCTACCTCTATCAGGACGGCGACGGCTTTCACTTCATGAATCAGGAGACCTTCGACCAGGTCCAGGTGCCCGCCGATATCATCGGTGACCAGTCCATCTATCTGCAGGAAGGCATGGTGGTGAACCTCAGCGTGCACGAGGGCGTGCCGGTCGCGATCGAACTGCCGCAAAAGGTCACACTCGAGATCGTGGACACCGAGCCGGCCATGAAGGGACAGACCGCATCCGGTTCGTTCAAGCCGGCCAAGCTGTCGAACGGTGGGCGCACCATGGTCCCGACACATATCACGGTCGGCACGCGGGTCATCGTGAATACCACCGACGGATCCTACGTCGAACGCGCCAAGGACTAGACGCGGACGCTCGCGCGCACTTCTTTTGGGAACAGATCATCCGGCGCAAGTTGTTTTGCCGTGATCCCCTGTGCGTGGGCAAAACGGCAGAACGCCTGCAGCGTCTTGCGGTTTTCCTCGACTCCGTACGGAAACGGGTCATCGCCGAAGTTCTTGCCCCACTCGCTGCTGATTGCGGCTGACCAGGGCACCGGAATCCGTGATGCCGTCAAATCCCTTACGCGTTCAAGACTTCTTTTCTTGGCTTCATCGAAGGCCTTGAACAGGTTCATCGCCACCCAGGGATAGCGGTCGAATACGGCACGACGCATCGCGATCACGTGCATGATCGGGAAAATCCCGGTCGCCGCGTGGTAGCGCGCTTCCTCGCTGTGGTATTCCGGGTAGAGCCGCACGATCTTTCCGCCACTTTTTTCAAATGCATCGGGCACGCGCGCCGAAATCGCCGCATCGACTTCGCCCGACAGCAACATGGCGGAAATGCTGGTGTCGCGCCGCTGCTCATATTGAATTCCGGCCGGAAGCTTGAACTCGACCTTTTCCTCCCTGCCCGCCTCGTTCATGCCGGCTTGCACCCAATGAATCTTGCGTAAGTCGACGCCGGCTGTGTCCGCAAGGAAGCCGCGCGCATAGATGCCGGCAGTCTGCGCCCATTCCGGAATTCCGACGCGCTTGCCTTCAAGGTCCTTCGGCGTGCCGATGCCCCGGTCAGCGCGCACGTAGAATGCCGAATGCCGGAAAACACGTGATGGAAAAACCGGAATTCCCACGAAGGGCGAGTTGCCCTGGGAGGCAAAGCCGATGAACTTGCCGAAGGACATCTCGGAGATGTCCCACTCCCGGTTTTTAATAAATCTGTAGAAAACTTCTTCGACTGGAAGCACGAAGGCCGTCAGGGTAATGCCCTCGGGGCGGATGACCCCGTTCACAAGATCGCGCACGTGGTCGTAGTCGGTGGTGGCAAGCGTCAGATGCAGGCGCGCAGTACCGCCACTTTCGATCAGCTCCGGCTCGCGATCCGCGCTCGAGGCCGGAGTCAGATTGGCTTCACGCACCGTCATTTCCACTCATCTCCCGTCGTGGGCACGCCGGCTGGACATTGCGGCGCACCCTACACCTGAAAGCAGCCCTTGTATGCCGGAGTTCGATGCCTTTAACTCTCCCTCTCGATGTTAACCCTTGGCTGACGGGGCAGAGCGAGGGAAGCGGATTGAAGCGTGTCATTCTCGTTGGCCTAGCGCTGCTGTTTACCGGTGCAGCGTCCGCCCAGGAGCTGAAGAGCCCGCGTATCTCGGTCGCAAAGGTCGACTGGGATGCCGCGGCCGCGAGCATCGTCGACAAACCGGCGGGCACGCCGGCCGAGGCTTTCGCCAAGCTCAACGCGGCGGCCGGCACCAGCTTCCCGAGAATCGACGGCAGTTCCGTACCTGTGCTCCTGCCTTACGACACCGATGCTTTCATCAAGGACCGCGCGGCGAATCCCGAGCCTCCGCCGGAAAAGGCCGTCGAGAATGCCGATCGTTTCATGCGGTCAGGATTTCGGCCGACAAAGTTTTTCGTGACTGGCCCGGCCGGCTATGACTCCGCCTTCGCACTGACGCTTGCCGATATTCGGGACCTTTCCGACATCCGTTACGCGGAGCCGGTCTACGTCCTTTTCTCGGGCCTCGCGATGACCTACGAGCTTGACGGCCCGGCGATGCCCGACGGCGAGCCCGTGAAATCGCTTCAGGACGAATACCCCGGCATCCGCCGCTACCTGCACGAGTCGTACATCCGCTACAGCTTCGAGCGCTTTGGTGTGACATACGTCGCGGCAATCTATTGCCTGGACACGCGGCCACGTTCGAAAATTCTCACCTGCAAGCAAGCTGATCGCGTCATGGATCGCTTCCTGCGCGCGCTCAAACTTGCCGGTGGATCGCCCGCGCCAGCATTGGAAAAGCCCGAGGCGCTTGCGCTGGAGCGTCCCGCCGAAACCTCGAAGGACTTCACCTATTTCAGTCCCGGTTTCATCATTCCCAACACCGGGCTGACGAAAGACACCGGCGGACGCGGCGACTACACGGTCTATGCGCGCCTGCGTTTTCCACTCAAGAACGCACCGGCTTTCGCAAACTCACAGTCGTTCAACAATTGGGGCGACTGCGATTTTACCGGCCGCTCGGTGCGCAGCCCGCGCCGGAAGGACCAACCCTACTCGTGCAAAGTGAACGGCAGGCCGCTGGTCTTCAATGAATCCGCGCCCGGCAACTACTCCTACCCGTGGCGCGACAATTTTTGTGAACATCGCCGCTACTTCGTCGGTCAGTGCCCCGGAGGCGAAGGTCACCAGGGTCAGGACATCCGCCCCAGCTCCTGCACGCTGTTTAATGACGGCGCCGATCGCTGTCAGCCTTATCAGCATGAGGTGGTGGCGGCCCATGACGGGTTCCTTCTGCGCGCACGCAAGCAGGAAGCCGTTTACCTGTTCATCAATACACCGGCGGCGCATGTGCGCGTGCGCTACATGCATATGAACCCGAACCAGCTCGATGCCGATGGCATCGTCAGCGGCAAGCTGGTGCGCGAAGGTGACATCATCGGCAAGGTCGGCAACTACAACCGCACGGAACGCGGCACCACCTATCACCTGCATTTCGACATGCAGGTGCCCACCAAGGCCGGTTGGGTCTTCGTCAACCCGTACATGACGCTCGTGGCTGCCTTTGAACGATTGATCGGCGCACGGGGAACCGAGATCAAGGACGGAGATCCGGTTCCTGCCATTGTCGGCGTGCCGCCCGTGATCATGAACCCTTCGGATCAGCCGTCTGTCGCCCAGGCGCCCATCGTGCAAACGCATGCATCGGCCAGCGCAACTGACAAGCCGCAAAAGGTAAAAGAGAAGCCCCACAAGAAGCGCAAACACGCCCGAAAGCGGCGCAAGCGCGACGACGGCTAGCGACATACCGCCGATTGTGCGGGCGCACAACGCCATTACCCATTACAATGCTGGCATGGCGCGAATCCTTTCTCCCTTTTCTGCCGAAAGCTTCAGCCGCCGGTCATTCTTGCTGAGCGCGGCCGTTTTTTCCGCAAGTTTCTGCGCCAACGGTACAGCCGTCGCGGTGCAATCGCCGGCATTTG
>DATBTA010000306.1:0-36449 GCA_036559505.1 Pseudolabrys sp.
TTCACATTCCGGTGGGCTATCTGTTTGCGATCGGAAATCCGCGCGCCGACTGGCTGCTCAGGACCGAAGCGCAGCCAGGGCTGAACGGGCGCAGCCTGAATTATCCGCGCGGCAAGGTGGTGGGCGGGTCGTCGGCGATCAACGGAATGATCTACATGCTCGGCCAGTCGGCCGATTACGACAATTGGCGCCAGCTCGGTCTGCCCGGATGGTCGTGGGAGGACGTGCGGCCCTATTTCCGCAAACACGTCGATCACTTTCTGAAAAGCGACCATCACGCGGCTGGCGGGGAATGGCGAGTCGAGTATCCGCGCCTGAGCTGGGAAATTCTCGACGCCTTCCGGGAGGCAGCAAATCAATATGGAATTCCCACTGTCGATGACTTCAACACGGGCGACAACGAAGGCATCTGTTATTTCCACGTCAATCAGAAGCGCGGCCGGCGCTGGTCGGCGGCGCGTGGATTCCTCAAGCCGGTCCTGCACCGGCAAAATCTCCAGCTTGAGACCGGCTGCCTTGTCGAAGGGCTGGAGCTGACGGGCAGGCGTGTTACCGGAGTGCAGTGGCGACAGAACGGCGAGCAGCGCATTGCGCGCAGCCGTGGCGAGGTGATCCTGGCCGCGGGCTCCATTGGCTCACCGCACATCCTGATGCTGTCGGGAGTGGGTCCGGCCGCGCAGTTGTCCAAATTTGGCATTCCGGTCGCGCTCGACAGACCGGGGGTCGGCGCCAATCTGCACGATCACTTGCAGCTGCGCATGATTTACAAGGTGTCGGGTGTGAAAACGCTGAATGAGACCTACGCTTCGCTCTTCAATCGTGTTGGGATGGGATTGAACTATGCATTCCGTCGACGCGGGCCGATGACAATGGCGCCGTCGCAGCTTGGCGCCTTTACCAGGTCCGATTCGACGCAGGACCGCGCCAATATTCAGTACCATGTGCAGCCGCTGTCGCTCGACAAGTTCGGCGAGCCACTGCACCCGTTTCCGGCCTTTACCGCGAGTGTGACCAATGTCCGCCCGACCAGCCGCGGCGCGCTCACGCTCAAATCAGCCGATCCGGCCGCGTCGCCGGCGATCAGCCCAAATTATCTGTCGACCCCGGAAGACCAGCGGGTCGCGGCCGATTCGATCCGGGTCACCCGAGGGATCGTGCAGCAACCCGCGCTGCAGAGATACTCACCCATCGAGTATCTCCCCGGCGATTCGACCGGAAATGACGATGAGGCCGGCCTGATCAAGGCCGCGGGCGATATCGGCACTACGATTTTCCATCCCGTAGGCACTGCCCGGATGGGCCGGGACGATGACGCACGGGCGGTGGTCGATGCCCGGCTTCGGGTCATCGGCATGGAAAGACTACGGGTTGTTGATGCCTCGGTTATGCCGTCGATCACGTCCGGGAACACCAATTCACCGACAATGATGATTGCGGAAAAAGCCTCGGCGATGATTTTGGAGGATCAAAAACGTCTATAATCGGCCGCGGATGAATGGAGGGGTGTCATGAATCTCGTGGACCGAATCAAGGGGATCCTGCTGCAGCCGAAGTCGGAATGGTCGAAGATCGATTCTGAGCCGGGCGACGCTGGCTATCTTATTTCTAACTATGTTGCGATTCTGGCTGCCATTGCGCCAATTTGTACTTTTATCGGTACATCGATTATCGGCATCGGGGGCGCACGCATCGGTATTGGCCTCGGGCTCTTTCGTGCCGTCGTTGTTTACGTGTTGACGCTGATCGGCTTTTTCGTTGTCGGTTACATCATTGATTTCCTCGCTGGCACGTTTGGTGCCCGCAAGAATCTCGCAAGCGCTATGAAAGTATCGGCCTATGCGCCGACCGCCGCCTGGCTTGCCGGCGTGTTCAATATTCTTCCGGCGCTGAGCTTTCTGTCGATCCTCGGTCTCTACAGCCTGTACCTGCTGTACACGGGCATCGGCGCGCTGATGAAGCCGGCGTCGAGCAATGCGCTGATCTACACGATCGCGGTGATCGTGTGCGCAATCATCGTCTGGGTTGTCATCCTCGCCATCCCGGTCATGCTGTTCGGAATGGGTACGATGATGTAGCGACGGCTCAAGGCAATGCCTTGAGGTGACGGATCGGGCGGCCGGGCGCGATCGCCTGCGCCGCCGCGACGATGGCGTTCGCATCGATTCCATAGTGACGATAAAGGTCGGCCAGCGAGCCGGTCTGGCCGAAATGCTCGACGCCGAGCGGCCGCACGCGATGACCAGCGACCGCGCCGAGCCAGGCCAATGTCGCCGGATGTCCGTCGAGCACGCTGACGACGCCGCAATGCGACGGCGCGTCGGCGAGCAGGCGCTCGATATGTGAGCGCGCGTGAACAAGGCCACGTTCGCGGGCGCGCTGCGCGGCAGTCCAGCCGGCATTGAGGCGATCGGCGGACGTGATTGCCAGCAAGCCGACGTCGCGACGGTCTTCCGCCATCAGGCCAACGGCCTCGATCGCTTCCGGCGCGACCGCGCCGGTATAGGCGACGACGACCTGGCAATTCGGGCCAGGTTTGCGGTGCCAATAGGCGCCGTCGACGATCTGCTGCTGCAGCTCGGCCGTCATTTGCCGCTTGATCTGCTCGATCGGGCGGGTCGAGAGACGCAGGTAAACCGAGCCGCCGGTTTCATCGCGCAGCCAGTTGTGCTCCGATGGCGCCGCATCGCCGTCTTTCTGAATATAGGTGAAGGCCCACCGCATGATGGCGGCGAGTTCGTCGACATAGGCCGGCTCGAAGCTGGCGAGCCCGTCTTGCGCGAGCCCGATCAGGGGCTCGGCGATCGACTGGTGCGCGCCGCCTTCGCCTGCAAGCGTTATCCCCGACGGCGTTGCAACGACAATGAAGCGCGCATCCTGGTAGCAGGCGTAATTAAGCGCATCGAGGCCGCGCGCGATGAAGGGATCGTACAGGGTTCCGATTGGCAGCAGCCGCTCACCATTGATCGTGTGCGACAGCCCGAGCGCCGACAGCAGGATGAACAGGTTCATCTCGGCGATGCCAAGTTCGATGTGCTGGCCTTTCGGGGAGAACTCCCAGTTGAACGTCGAGGGAATCTGCTCCCGCTTGAACGTATCGGCCATCGCCTGACGGGCGAACAGGCCGCGCCGGTTCACCCACGGGCCCAGATTGGTCGAGACCGTCACGTCCGGCGATGTCGTGACGATGTGACGGGCAAATTCGCTGTCGCCGCGCCCAATTTCATTGAGAATGGCGCCAAACCCGGTTTGCGTGGACATGACCGGCTGGACGGTTACTGCGAGGCTGTCCGGCACATCGACGGTCGGCGCCGTGAGACGCCGCGGACTACCCGTTGCGATCGGCACGCGCGCGAGGAACGACTGAAGGTGCTCCGCGGCAGGCTGCAGTCCTTCGAACCTGTCCCATTCGTGACCTGGCCGCACACCCATGGCCTGCCGGAACGTCTCCATCTGTTGCGGCGTCATCAGCCCGGCGTGGTTGTCCTTATGGCCGGCGAAGGGCAATCCGAAGCCCTTGACCGTGTAGCAAATGAAGCAGGTCGGCTTCGCCGGGTCGGCACTGTGGAAGGCATCGAGAACCGATGGAAGGTCATGCCCGCCGAGATTGTTCATCAGGGCCGCGAGCTCGTCGTCGCTCCGCTTTTCGATCAGCCTGCTGACGTCGCCCTGGTCGCCGATCTCATCGTTGAGTCGCTTGCGCCAGGCCGCGCCGCCCGCAAACACCAATGCCGAGTAGAGTTGATTGGGACAATTGTCGATCCAGCGGCGCAAGGTCTCGCCGCCAGGCTCCTTGAAGGCCGCCTCCTGAAGCGAGCCGTATTTGACGATGGCGACGTCCCAGCCGAAGTTCTTGAATAGCTGCTCGTACCGCTCCCACAAGCCTTCGCGCACGACGGCGTCGAGGCTCTGGCGGTTGTAGTCGATGATCCACCAGCAATTGCGCAGGCCCTGCTTCCAGCCTTCGAGCAACGCCTCGAAGATGTTGCCCTCGTCGAGCTCGGCATCGCCGACCAGCGCGACCATTCGTCCTTCAGGCCGCGCGAGACCCCAGCCATGCGCGCGCACGTAGTCCTGCGTAAGCGAGGAAAATAAAGTCTGCGCGACGCCGAGACCGACCGAGCCGGTGGAGAAGTCGACGTCGTCGACGTCTTTGGTGCGGGAGGGATAGCTCTGCGCGCCCTTGTAGCCACGAAACGCCTCCAGGCGTTCGCGCGATTGATTGCCGAGCAGATATTGGATGGCGTGGAAGATCGGACTGGCGTGCGGTTTGACGGCGACGCGATCCTGCGGCCGCAACACGTCGAAATAGAGCGCGGTCATGATGGTCGCGAGCGACGCGCTCGATGCCTGGTGGCCGCCGACCTTCAAGCCGTCGTCGTTCTCGCGCAGGTGATTGGCGTTATGGATCATCCAGCTCGCAAGCCACAGCACCTTGCGCTCCAGCGCGGCAAGTGTGTCCAGGTCGTCGCGCTTGCTCGGGCTACTGGTGCTCTTGGACATCGGAATAGGTCGTTGCGCGACGGCTATTTGCGGTTTTCGTTGGCGATGCTGGTCTTCTTGTCGGGTGCTTCAAGCACGCCTTTGCAGGCAGCCGGCAGATCCGCGAGCATGGTCTGTCGTCCCGGCGGCCCCGGCTTTCTCGGGGGAATGACCTTGTCGGAGAACCAGAAGTCCAGCTCCTTCGGGCCACACCCGTCGCTTCCGGATACCGGCTCCTGTGCCTTGCATTGCGGGGAATCGACCGGACATCTCAGCCGGACATGAATGTGATCGTGGTGGCCATACCAGGGCCGCACCTTCGCCATCCAGGCATGCGGCTGATTGGCCTCCACGCGGCACAGCTCCTTCTTGATAGCGGCGTTGACCAGCACCCGCTCGACCTCGGGTTGCTGCGCTGCGGCCTTGATGAAGGCGACGTGTTGCGGCGTCCACGTCTGCGGGTTCAGACGCTTCCAGTCTGCGGCAACCAGATTGCTGGCTTGGATCGTGTCGCGTTCCTCTTTGCTCAGCACATGATCCGGCATCGGCATAAACCAGATGTCGACGTCGAGGCCGGTCTGGTGACTCGCATGGTCCGACACCGAGGGCCCGCCACGCGGCTGTGCCAAATCGCCGACAAGGATTCCGTTCCAGCCCGTTGCCTTCGATGCCTGGGCGGCAAATTTCTCGATGAAGTGAACGAGGCTCGGGTGTCCCCAATTACGGTTGCGTGACAGCCGCATCGCCTGCCAGTTCGGCCCGTTGACCGGCAACTCAACGCCGCCCGAAAGGCAGCCACGGTGGTAGTATCCGACTGCCATGGACTTGCCTACGGACGGCAGCGCCTTGGCCCCGAACAATGTCTTCGCCGGCACCGCTTTCTCGCGGGCCTTTTCGGTCACTGCCGGCTTGGCTGGCGGCACCGGCGCCGCGGCGGCTGGAGTTTGCGCGGCCGCAATCCGCCCCGCCACAGCGAGAATTCCGACCGCAATGAAAGGCAGTCCCGACAGGGACGCGATCCGAGTGCGCATGCTTCCGATTTAGCGACTTCGGTGCCGCCTGTCAGGTCAATTCGCCGTTCGCCATCCCCGGTTCCCGTGGATTGCGGGCGCGGGCGGTGCAGAATTTGCAGGAAACAAAGGAGCTTATGGGCTCAAATTCCGACTAAACGTCGACCTTGAGCGCGGCGATGAACGCTTCCTGCGGGATGTCGACCTTGCCGAATTGCCGCATGCGCTTTTTACCTTCTTTCTGCTTGTCGAGCAGCTTGCGCTTGCGCGTAGCGTCGCCGCCGTAGCACTTGGCGGTGACATCCTTGCGGAAGGCGCGCACCGTTTCGCGCGCGATGATCTTACCGCCGATCGCGGCCTGGATCGGCACCTGGAACATGTGCGGCGGAATGAGCTCCTTGAGCTTTTCGGCCATGGCGCGGCCGCGGCTCTCTGCGCGTGTCCGATGCACCAGCATCGCCAGTGCATCGACCGGCTCGCCATTGACCAGCATCTGCAGCTTCACGAGGTCCGCCGGCCTGTAGTCGGTGAGGTGATAGTCGAACGAGGCGTAGCCGCGCGAAACGGATTTGAGCCGGTCGTAGAAATCGAACACGACTTCGTTGAGCGGCAGATTGTATTTCACCATCGCGCGGTTGCCGACGTAGGTGAGTTCCTTCTGCTCGCCGCGCCGGTCCTGGCAAAGCTTGAGCACGGAGCCGAGATATTCGTCCGGGGTCAGGATCGTCGCCTCGATCCAGGGTTCCTGCATCTCCTCGATGTGGTTTGGATCCGGCATGTCGACCGGATTGTGAATCTCAAGCTCTTTGCCGATGGTCAGCCTGATCTTGTAGATGACCGACGGTGCGGTCGCGATCAGATCCAGATTGAACTCGCGCGACAGCCGCTCCTGGATAATCTCCAGGTGCAGCAGGCCGAGGAAGCCGCAACGGAAACCGAAGCCGAGGGCAGCCGACGTTTCCATCTCGTAGGTGAAGCTCGCATCGTTCAGGCGCAGCTTGCCCATCGCCGCGCGCAGATCCTCGAATTGTGCGGCATCGACAGGAAACAGGCCGCAAAACACGACCGGCACGGCGGGACGGAAGCCGGGCAGGGGCTTGTCGACAGGCTTGCGATCGTCGGTGATGGTGTCGCCAACGCGCGTGTCCGCCACTTCCTTGATCGAGGCGGTGAGCATTCCGATTTCGCCGGGCCCAAGCTCGTCCACCAACGTAAGCTTGGGTGTAAATACACCGGTGCGATCCACATCATAGGCGGCGTTCGTGCCCATCATTTGGATGCGCTGGCCCTTTTTCAGGACGCCGTCGACGATGCGCACCAGCACGACAACGCCGAGATAGACGTCGTACCAGCTGTCGACCAGCAGCGCCTTCAACGTGGCGTCGCGGTCGCCTTTCGGCGGTGGCAGGCGCGTGACGATCGCCTCCAGCACCTCCGGCACATTCAGTCCAGTCTTCGCAGAAATCTCGATGGCGTTCGATGCATCAAGCCCGATCACGTCCTCGATCTGCTGCTTGACCTTGGCCGGCTCGGCCGCCGGCAGGTCGATCTTATTGAGTACGGGCACAATCTCGTGGCCGTTGTCGATCGCCTGATAGACGTTCGCCAGCGTTTGTGCTTCGACGCCCTGGCTGGCGTCGACGACCAGGAGCGAGCCTTCGCACGCGGCGAGCGACCGGTTGACTTCGTATGCGAAGTCGACGTGGCCGGGCGTGTCGATCAGATTCAATATGTAGTCTTTGCCGTCGCGCGCCTTGTATTTGAGGCGAACGGTCTGCGCCTTGATGGTAATGCCGCGCTCGCGCTCGATATCCATGGAATCGAGCACCTGCTCCTTCATCTCGCGCTCTTCCAGCCCGCCGGTGAGCTGAATTAGCCGGTCGGCAAGCGTGGACTTGCCGTGGTCGATATGCGCAACGATGGAGAAGTTGCGGATATTCTGGATTGGGGAGGCGGTCATGGCGCGGCAGATAACACCCGGCTAGGGCACCTTCAAGTTAGCGTTTGGGACGCGATGCCCTCCAAACGAGATGGCCGGGACAAAGCCCGGCCACAATACGGTCGAATTTGGCCAGCGCTCAGTAGCGATAATGGTCGTTCTTGAAGGGGCCGTCCTTCGGCACGCCGATGTAAGTCGATTGATCGTCGCGTAGCTTGGTGAGCTTCACCCCGATCTTTTCCAGGTGCAGGCGCGCAACTTTCTCGTCGAGCTTCTTCGGCAGCGTGTAGACCTTCTTTTCATAGGCCTTCGGGTTGGTCCACAACTCGATCTGGGCCAATGTCTGGTTGGTGAACGACGACGACATCACGAAGCTGGGGTGACCCATCGCGTTGCCGAGGTTCACCAGGCGGCCTTCGGACAGAAGAATGATGCGGCGCCCGCTCGGAAATTCGATCTCATCCACCTGCGGCTTGATGTTGTTCCACTTGAAGTTCTTCAGGCCCGCGACCTGAATCTCGTTGTCGAAGTGGCCGATGTTGCACACGATGGCGCGATCCTTCATGGCGCGCATGTGCTCGATCGTGATAACGTCCTTGTTGCCGGTTGCGGTCACGAAAATGTCGGCGCGGGGCGCGGCGTCTTCCATCGTGACGACCTCGTAGCCTTCCATCGCGGCCTGCAGCGCGCAGATCGGATCGATCTCCGACACCATCACACGGCAGCCGGCCTGGCGCAGCGAAGCAGCCGAGCCTTTGCCGACATCGCCGAAGCCGGCGACCATGGCGATCTTGCCGGCCATCATCACGTCGGTGCCGCGGCGGATGCCGTCGACCAGCGACTCACGGCAGCCATAGAGATTGTCGAACTTCGACTTGGTGACGGAGTCGTTCACGTTGATCGCAGGGAACAGCAGGCTGCCCTTTTTCTGCATTTCGTAAAGCCGATGCACGCCGGTGGTGGTTTCCTCCGAGACGCCTTTGATCGATTTCGCAATCTCGCCGAACCAGCCCTTCGGCTTTTCTTTCAGAGTTTTCTTGATCAGCGCGAACAGGATTTCCTCTTCCTCCGACGTTGCCTTCTCGAGGAATGCGGTATCGCCGCCTTCGGCGCGCACGCCGAGATGCACGAACAAAGTCGCATCGCCGCCATCATCCAGGATCATGTTGGGGTAGCCGCCGCCATGCCATTCGAACAGCTTGCGGGTGTAGTCCCAGTATTCGTTCAGCGTTTCACCTTTGACGGCGAAGACCGGCGTGCCGCCAGCTGCAACTGCTGCCGCGGCGTGATCCTGTGTCGAATAGATGTTGCACGACACCCAGCGCACGTCGGCGCCGAGCGCCTTTAGGGTCTCGATCAGCACCGCAGTCTGGATCGTCATGTGCAGCGAGCCGGCGATGCGCGCGCCTTTGAGCGACTGCTTCGGGCCGTACTCCTCGCGTGTTGCCATCAGGCCGGGCATTTCGGTCTCCGCGATGGAGATTTCTTTCCGGCCGAAATCGGCGAGACTAATGTCTTTGACGATGTATTCGGACGCTACTTTCGCGCTCATGACAGTTCCTGGCTGATAGGGATTGTTTGGCTGGGCGTGCCTATAACAGCCCGCCGCCGACGCCGCAATGAATATATAAAGAATTCTTTATGTAGTGCGGGCCGAGCGGAGTATTCAGTCGTCCTCGCCGAAGCCGCCTTCGACCAGCTTGCACAATGATTCGACCGCCTTCGCCGCATCTTTGCCGATCGCCTTGATCGTGATGGAAATCCCGGGGCCAGCGGCCAGCATCATCAACCCCATGATCGAAGTTCCGCCGACCGTTTCGTGGCCGCGGGTCACGGTAATGGCGGCATCAAATTGCTCGGCGGTCTGCACGAATTTCGCGGACGCGCGGGCGTGCAATCCCTTCTTGTTGACGATCTCCACCTCGCGCGAGACAGGAGTCTCGTCCGCTGAAGCGCGGGGAGTCATTTTCCGTTGAGGACACGGCTGGCGATCGTACAGTACTTGCGGCCGGCTTCCTGGGCGGCGGCGACGGCATCCTGCAGTGGGCTGATCTCGCGGATTTTGGCGAGCTTGATGAGCATGGGTAGGTTGATACCGGCCAATACCTCGACCTTCGGCTGGCTCATCACCGAAATGGCGAGGTTGGACGGGGTGCCCCCGAACATGTCGGTCAGGATCGCGACGCCTTCGCCGCTATCCACCCGCTTGACCGCCTCAAGAATGTTCTTGCGGCACTGCTCAACGTCGTCGTCGGGCCCAATCGTAATCGCTTCAATCTGGCGTTGAGGGCCGACCACATGCTCCAACGCTGAGCGGAACTCGATGGCGAGCCGCCCGTGGGTCACTAATACGAGGCCGATCATCCCTGGCTCCTCGCGGGCGCTACGCTGCACCGCACGATAGGGCGCGCATTCACGCCCATCTGAAGCCCCATTGCAAGGGCTCGGCACGCTATATAGGTGTTCTGCTGCACTGCGGAAAGATGGGGCCAAGATGGGCTCGGGGCGTACGTTTTTGGACGGTGCGCGATCCTAGGCCCTGTGTGGTTAATTTTCTCAGTTTGGGTCGGGGTGCCGGGGGTAGCCCAGATTTCTGCGACAGGTCAATTGCCTGCGGGGAATGTCCTTAAGGCCGCCAACACCGTCGGCAGGGCGGCCGTTTCTGCTGCGACGGCAAGTCGCGGAATTGTAACTCCCGCGATCGAAGCGGTCGTGGCTCCGGCTGCGGGAAGCCGCGCGGCATCCGTCGCAGCAAGGTCGATCACCCACCCAACAACAGCAATGGGCTCAAACGGTAGCCTCCTGATGCCTAAGCCGTGGATTTCAATAAGGCCGCTCAGCGCCTGCGCCGGCCGCACCAGCAATCGGCCTGATTCGCCAACCACCTGAAGCCGGTCGTCTCCCACAAGGCGAGTGAACGTCAGCAGCCCTTGCGACGCGGCATTGATGAGATTCCATGCCAACAAGGATTTGCCTGAGCCGGACGGCCCCCGAATGAGAACGGCCTTGGGTCCGGCGAGAACGGCCGAGGCATGAATGGTGGAATCTGCAGCCATCAGGTCGCGGGAAGGCGCACGATGAAGCGGGCGCCGAGCACCCGCGACGGCTGGCCGCCCATGCGATTTTCAACGCGGATGGTGCCGCCATGCGCCTCGACGATCTGCTTGGAGATCGACAGGCCAAGCCCGGAATTCTGACCGAAGCCCTGTTCCGGCCGATCGGTATAGAAGCGCTCGAAGATCTTATCGAGCGCTTCCGGCCGGATACCCGGTCCCTCGTCGTCGACCAGGATTTCCACCTCGCCGCGCAGCCGGCGGCAGGTGATGCGCACGGTGCCTCCCGCGGGCGAGAACGAGCGCGCGTTGTCGACCAGGTTGCTGACGACCTGGCCGATCCTAGAGTCGTGACCCGCTATCTTGAACTCGGACAGCGGGCCGCCCTCGAACGTGAGCGCCACGTTGACATCGTCGGTGCGAACTTCGTTCGCGGCCTTGACCAGCGCGTCGAGCATTTTTGCGAGATCGATGGGGGCCGCCTCCTGGCGCTGAAGTTCCGCATCGAGCCGGCTGGCATCGGAAATATCCGAGATGAGCCGGTCGAGACGCTTCACGTCATGCTCAATCACGGCAAGCAAACGCTGGCGGCTCTGTTCCGTTTTTGCGACCGGAAGCGTTTCCACGGCCGAGCGCAACGAGGTCAGCGGGTTGCGCAATTCGTGGGCCACGTCGGCTGCGAAGCTCTCGATCGCCTCGATGCGGGTGTAGAGCGCGTTCGTCATGTCGCGCAAAGCGCGGGACAATTCGCCGATTTCATCGCGCCGGCGGGTGAAGTCCGGAATCTCGACGCGCGTGCGGATGCGCCGCCGGACCCGTTCCGCACCGTCGGCGAGACGCCGCACCGGACCGGCGATAGTTCCCGCAAGCAGCATCGACAGAACGACCATGACGCCGGCTGCGACCAAAAACACTTTCACGATCGCAAGACGCTCGGCTTCAACCATGTCGTCAATATCGGCGCCCTGTGTTGACAGCATCAGCGCGCCACGGACCGCGCGGAAGCGTTGCACCGGAACAGCAACCGAGACGATCACCTCGCCGCGTTCATTCACGCGCACCATGCTTGCATGGGCGCCGTTAAGCGCCTGCGCGACTTCCTGATAACCTTTGCCGTTCTCCGGGCCGAGTTCGTTGTAGAGCGGGAGATCGCCGCGCCCGAACCAGCGCCGCAACGCGATAAATGCGCGCTCCATGAGGCCGGGTCGTTCGGCATTCGGTGGCGGGAGATCGAACCGGAGCACATCGCCGCGACCGTACAGATTCCGGCTGTCGAGGATCAGAACTCCATCGCGATCGTAGATACGCGCGCGCGTTTTGGTCGGCGACACGAGGCGCCGCAATACCGGCGCTACGCGCTCTGGGTTGATCGGAAACTCAATGCCGGACAGCGCTTCATCGGAAGGGCCGTAGCTTTCGCCGGCCTGCAATTCGAGAAGGCGCTCCGGATCGATCGTGATGGAGTCGGTCTCTACGGTCGCCGACGCAGCGATCGCGCCGGCAATGATTTCGCTTTGCGTGAGCAGACTTTGCACGCGCGCATCAATCAGGCCGGCGCGGAACTGCGAGAGATAGAGCACGCCGGTGACGAGGGCGACCAGGCCGGCAAGGTTGAGGAAGACGATGCGGCGGGTGAGGCTCGAGAAGCTCTGCGAAACGAAGAATTGCCACGCCGAGCGCGCCATGCGCCGCATGGCCGACTCTTGCCGGGGCTGGGCATGCGTCGTCACCACGTCGCGGCTTTCGGCCTCGGCGTTCGATGCGGCGCTTTCCGTGGTTCGATCAAGCACGTCGTTCAATCCAGCCGGTTGATCGTGATCCAATCCGATCCGGGGATTTTACCGCAAGCCGGGACTTTCCGTCAGGCCGCCCAAGCGGCTGAAACATTAAGGATTTGTCATTCCTTAAAGCGATAGCCGACACCGTAAAGCGTCTCGATCATCTCGAAGTCGTCGTCGACAACCTTGAACTTCTTGCGCAGGCGCTTGATGTGACTGTCGATTGTGCGGTCGTCGACATAGACCTGGTCGTCGTAGGCAGCGTCCATCAGCGCATTGCGGCTTTTGACGACGCCGGGCCGCGTGGCCAGCGCCTGCAGGATGAGGAACTCGGTAACTGTCAGAGTGACCGGTTCGCCTTTCCAGGTGCAGGTGTGCCGTTCGGGATCCATGCGCAGCAGCCCGCGCTCGAGCACCTTGGCAGAGTCGATTTCCTTGGGCGGAGTGCCATCCTTCGGCGTGGCCCGGCGCAACACCGCTTTCACGCGTTCCACCAGCAAACGTTGCGAGAATGGTTTGCGGATGAAATCGTCCGCGCCCATCTTGAGCCCGAACAATTCGTCGATCTCCTCGTCCTTCGAGGTGAGAAAGATCACGGGAATGTCGGTCTTCTGACGCAGGCGGCGCAGCGTTTCCATGCCGTCCATGCGCGGCATCTTGATATCGAGGATTGCGAGATCCGGCGGCGATGTCTTGAAGCCGTCGAGCGCGGAGGCGCCGTCGGTGTAAGTCATGATGCGGTAGCCTTCCGCTTCGAGCGCCATCGAAACGGAAGTCAGAATATTGCGGTCGTCGTCGACGAGAGCGATTGTCGGCATGAGCCCCTCTAGAGCGTGACGTCCCGCGCGTTTTGAACCCTATAAACGGGGTCTGAAATGTGGCCTCTTTGCAACAACTATGTGATTCGGTAGCGATTACAAGCCCAAGGGACCAAAACTCGTTTTGCGGGCCTGCAATCGTTAATTCCCAGGGTCTGGCAATGACGCCCGATAAGACATTCGACGCTCGTTTGGCAGCCAAAAAGCTGTTGCGTGAGGCACGTTCTGGCGCGCTCGCGACCCTCATTCCGGGCCCCGGCGACCCCTACTGTTCTCTTGTGAACGTAGCGACGACCGTTGCCGGCGCCCCGATATTACTGCTTTCGAATCTGGCGTTGCACACCAAGAACATTCTTTCCGATGCGCGCGTGTCGCTGATGCTCGACGAGAGGAAGTCAGGCGATCCGCTCGAAGGTGCGCGTGTCATGCTCATGGGCCACTGCAACAAAGACCCCACGACGTCGGCGGCCTATTTGAGGCGTCATCCTGATGCGGAAATGTACGCAAGTTTCGCCGACTTTTCCTTTTATCGCATGGAAGTCGCCCGCGCGCATTTGGTGGCGGGGTTCGGCCGTATCGTCGATCTCAAGTCCGATGACATCCTCACCGATATCGCCGATGCAAAACCGCTTGTTGACGCCGAAGCCGATGCCATTGCGCACATGAATACCGATCATGCCGATGCCTGCCGCCTTTACGCGACCAGGTTGCTTGGCGCGACAGAGGGTGAATGGCGATGCGCCGGCATCGACCCGGAAGGCATCGAGCTGCAAAACGGGCGGGTTGCTTTGCGGCTGCCATTTCCGCGGCGCATCAACGCGCCCGGCCCATTGCGCGCCACGCTTAGAGAGCTTGCCGAGGCGGCACGATCAAAATGACCGGCGTCGTGCCAAGCCATTAAACATCAAACGTCATATATTTGGTCGGCGGCGCAACGCGTTAACTTATTGATGCAGCGCAATGCCGTTTGCCGCCAACGCATGGCATTTTGGCTTGGCATTAACGGAGCCCCTGACTATGGTCGCGCGCTTCTGGCCGAGGGGCTATACTGATGTGGTAATGGGCCGCCGGCGGGACCTGAATGCCCGCGAGGGATTTATTAGAGCGGCTGAGTTGGGAGGAATTTCGCGTGCAAGAGCAGGGTGTGCGGAACAGCGCCTACGGCGCTGACAAATTCGGCTTCAAAAGTCTCGCCGCAGTCCACTGGAACCTGACCGAGCCGCTGCTCTATGAGCATGCCATTGCGGCAGGGGAAGCTTCGGTCGTGGCGGGCGGGGCGCTCTGCGCCGAGACCGGGCATCACACCGGCCGCAGCCCCAAGGACAAGCACACTGTCGTCGATGCGCTCACCGAAAATTCCGTCTGGTGGGATGGCAATCGCAAGATGTCGAAGGAAAACTTCGACAATCTTCTTGCCGACTTCATCAAGCACGCGGAAGGCAAGAAGCTTTTCGCGCAGGATCTCTACGGCGGCGCCGACCCGAAATACCGGATCAAGACGCGTATCTTCACAGAACTCGCCTGGCACTCGCTCTTTATCCGCCAGCTGCTGATCCGCCCTGAGCGTGCCGATCTCGCCAAGTTTGAGCCCGAACTGACGATCCTCGATTTTCCATCATTCAAGCCGGATGCGAAGCGCCATGGCGGCCGCGAGGGCTCGGATACGATGGTTGCGATCGACTTCACGCGCAAGATCGTGCTGATCTGCGGCTCCTCTTACGCCGGCGAGATGAAGAAGTCGGTGTTCACCACGCTCAATTTCTATCTGCCGGCGCAGAATGTCGTGCCCATGCATTGCTCGGCGAATGTGAGCCACGAAGGCGAGAGTGCGCTGTTCTTCGGTCTCTCGGGTACCGGCAAGACCACGCTGTCGGCCGATCCGCATCGCATTCTGATCGGCGACGACGAAACGGGCTGGGGCCCGGATGGCATCTTCAATTTCGAAGGCGGCTGCTACGCGAAAACGATCAAGCTTTCAAAAGAAGCCGAGCCGATGATCTGGGATGCCACCAACCGTTTTGGTTGCGTTCTGGAGAACGTCGTTTTCGATCCGGTCACGCGCATTCCTGATTACGATGATGGCTCCAAGACAGAGAACACGCGCTCGGCCTATCCGCTTGACTTTATCCCGAACGCATCGCGCACTGGACGCGCCGGCCACCCGAAGAACATCATCTTCCTGACCGCCGACGCGTACGGTGTGATGCCGCCGGTCGCGAAGCTCACGCCCACGCAGGCGATGTATCACTTTTTATCCGGTTACACGGCGAAGGTGGCGGGTACCGAGAAAGGGCTGATAGGTGTGCAGCCGGAATTCTCGACCTGTTTCGGCGCGCCGTTTCTGCCGCGGCACCCTTCAGTTTATGCGGATCTGCTCCGCGATTACATCAGCAGGCACAATGTCGACGTCTGGCTGGTGAATTCGGGCTGGACCGGCGGCAAATACGGTGAAGGCCGGCGCATGCCGATCAAGGCGACGCGTACGCTCGTGACCGCTGCCCTCAACGGATCGCTCAAGAACGCCGATTTCCGGACCGATCCTTATTTCGGCTTCTCCGTGCCGACCTCGGTGAAAGGCGTCGAGCCGCATCTGCTGAATCCGATCAAGACCTGGAAGAACAAGGCGGAGTTCGACAAGACCGCGCGCGATCTAGTCGCCATGTTCCAGAAGAACTTTGCGAAGTTTGAGAAACACGTCACGCCGGACATCAAGGCGGCGGCCCCGGAGGTTCGCATCGCGGCTGAATAGGCCCGACGCATGAAATAAAAAGGGCGGCCGCGATAGCTGCCCTTTTTCGTTTCTTGCTTTGCCTTGTTAGCCGTTCGACTGCGACAGCTGCTGGCCGATCCGGTTGAAGCGGGCTTTCTGCTCGCCGCTGAGCGATGAGTAGAAGCTCTGCAGTGCCGGCTTCACCGTCTTGGCCGCGTCGATCATCGACTGCAGGCGCTTTTCCATGGCGTCGAGCCGGCCTGGGGGCGTGAGCGGCGTCTCATCCGGGCACGCTGCCTGCATGATCTCGACTGCCTTGCTGGTCGCATCCTGCAGTTTGTTCAGCTCGGCTTCCTGCGCGTCGGTCGGATTGATCACGTCCTCAATCTTCTCGATCGGCAGGTTGGCGAGACCCGGCTTGGGCTGCTTGCAGGAATCCGCTGCTTGCGCTGCCTCCCGCGCCTCCGCATTGGCTGCGGTGGGCTTCGGGCCGAGCTCGTTGAAGCGCTCCTTCTGCTCGTCGCTGAGCGACGCATAGAAGTTCTCGAGCGCCGGCCGCACCGTCTGCACGGTCTGAAGCGTCGCCTCGAGCCGCGCCGTCATCGCATCGAGGCGGCCGGGAGGCGTCAGCGGGAAAGCATCATCCGGCGGACACGAGGCTTTGAACACCGCGGCGGCATCCTGGCTTGCCTTACGGATCTCGCCGAGGAGGTCCTTCTGCTCTGCATTGAGTCCGACCTTGCGTTCGATATCGGCGAAAGGCCACGCCGTGACGCCGCTGCCCGGCTGCCTGCAAAGGTCCCGAACCGCAGCGTAGTTTGGACGCGGCGCAGAAGACGTGAGCGGGGATGACGGCGCTGCATAGGCATATTCCTGCGGCGCTCCGGCCTCGCCCCAGAACACGCCGTCGAAGAAGTCGTCGTAGACATAGGCCCAGTAGCCGTCATCATAGCCCGCGGGCCAGAACGTATAGTCAAAGACGTCGGAATAGGCGTAGGGCCAGAACACCGGCCCGTACCAGGCCACGAAGGCGGCCCGGTGCCCGTGACGCCAGGCCCGGTGCGCTGCGAGATGCGCGAAGCGATGGCGTCCGTCGAAGCGCGCGGCTTGTCCGGCGAACGGCGCAGCAAACCGGCCACGCCGCGCCGCATCCTGGGTTACGCGCGCAACGCCGTTACGGCGGTTCGCGCGTTGCGCACGAACGTTGGGTTGCGACGCATTGGGTTGCAAAAGTTGTTGTCGCGCCGAGGCGCGCTGTTGACGTGCATTCTGTATCTCTTCCCGGCGCTGGGCTCTTTGTGCCGCCGGAAGACGCCGCAACGCACGGTCTTCGCGACGCTGCAAGACGCGTTCAGCCCGCAACTGTTGCCGCGTATTGAGTTGTTGCTGCCGCTGCGTCTGCAGATTGGTCTTGGCTTGTGCGTTCGGCACGTTCGTCCTGGCTTGCGCGTTCGGCACGTTTTGCTTTGCCGGCCCGAGCTGACGCTGGCGTTCTGCACGCAGCTGCTGTCGCTGAATGTGCCGTTCTTGTTGAACGTGCCGCTGCTGTTGCTGAACATTGCGATTGACCACCGCAGGCGCCTGATGGCGCTGCGGGGCAGCAAAATTTGGCCTCGGCCCGCTCGGCGCCGACGGGCGCGCGACGTGCGGTGCCGACATTTGCGGGGCTTGCGGTCTTGCAACTTGCGGCCTTGCGACTTGCGGTGGCGCGACGCGCGGAGCCGCAACGTGCGGCGCGGCGCGCGGTGCCATCTGTGGCGCGGCAGGCCGCACGGCTGGGGCCGCGGGCCGTGCAGGCGCGGCGTGTGGTGCCGCACCGGGTCTAGTCCTGGGATCCTGCGCGGCAGCTGTCATTGGAACGGCGATAGCCAGCGCGGCGGCCAACGCCATCCGTCCACCCAAAATCATCATCGTCCGTCCTCCACCAGCGCGGAACTTAAGCTCCGACATTCAACTGGTTAAACGGACAAGGGTTCATCAATCCGGCGGTCGATCATTCGGATGTGATCGAACATGAACGGGGCTTAATAATATGCGTCGGCGTTTGTCGAAGTTCCGCTACCGCCTGGAGCCAAGCGCCCGCAGACGTTCGATCAGCTCGGTGCTCGGGTAAGAATCCGCGGGCAGTCCGACTTTCAGCTGGGCTTTCTTGACAGCGACACGCGTCTTGGAGCCGACTTTGCCATCGATGTCGCCAATGTCGTCACCTTGCTGTGTCAGCAGACGCTGCAACTCCATGACCTGCTCCGGCTGCAGAACTTCGATGTCGGGATCGCCTCGGTTGATGGGCGGCGCCCCCGCGAGCCGGGTCGCGAAATAGGCCACGGTCGTGACGTAGACCATGGAGGAGTTCCAACCGAGCAATGCCTGGAAATTGTCGTAAGTCAGAAACGCCGGCCCGCGGCGGCCCATCGGGAGCAGCAAGGATGCCTTCACCCCATCCGCCGGCAGCGTGCCGTGCGCGGAACGCACGCCCCACGCCGTCCATTGCGAGCGCGGATGCTGGATGGCCAAGTCGGCCTGATCCCACGGCAGGTCGCGCGTCAGCCTGACTTCCTCAAGCCATGGCTCGCCGCGCTTCCAGCCCAGATTTTTCAGAAAGTTTGCCGCTGACGCGATCGTGTCCGGCGTGCTCTTGACCAGATTGCGCCGTCCATCCCCATCGTAGTCGACGGCGTATTTGTAGTAATCGGATGCCGTGAACTGCATGGCACCGAGTTCGCCCGCCCAGTCGCCGCCCTGCATCTCGTCGATCGTCAGGTCGCCGCGTTGCACGATGCGCAATGCATCGAAAAGTTGCGGCCGAAAATAATCCGGTCGCCGGCAGTCATAGGCAAGTGTGGTGATGGCCGCGAAGACGTTGCTTTTGCCGGTGTTCTTGCCGAAATCACTTTCCAGGCCCCAGAACGCAGTGAGGATAGGTGCCGGCACGCCGAATTCCTTTTCGACCTTCGCAAATAGCGCCGCATGGCTTTTAATTTGCTGCTGACCACTCTGCATACGATAGCCGGCGATCATGCGGTCGGAGAATTTCAGGAACGACTGGTTGAATACGCCCTGCGCGCGGTCTCGGTTGACGATGCGCTGCTCGAATTGAAGATAAGGCGAGGCAGCAGCGAGTACCGACGGCGAAATTCCCTGCGAGAGGGCTTCCTTTTTGAAGTCCGCCAGCCATTTGTCGAAGCTGCCGGTGTTGCGGCACGTTGCAGCTTCGGCGGGCCCAATGTGGGCCGCTGCGAATGCAAGCACAGTTAAAACGGGCAGGGCGAAGCGCATGAAGCCGTCCATTGCATTTTCAAGCCGAATTTGCCCGATGCGGGGATCGGGTCAAGCACCGCCTCTACTACGGTTGCCTCGACTCAGAGTGCCTAAAAGTATCGCCACCAAACATAGACGTGGCAGATCGCAACTGACACCACCATCATCGGGAATGCGTAGAGAGTGTAAGTGATAAAACGGAACGGCACACCGTTGCGGTCGCCGATGCCGGCGACTGTGAGGTTGGCGGAGGCGCCAATCAGCGTACCGTTACCACCGAGACAGGCACCGAGCGAGAGGCACCACCACAGCGGTTCGATCTTGTCCGCGCCGCCATAAGCGGGAGCCATGCTTTTAATCAGCGGAATCATCGTAGCCACAAACGGGATATTGTCGACAATTGCCGACAAAACGGCAGATGCCCACAAGATCGCGTACCCCGCGTGCGCCATATTGCCGCCCGTCGCCGCGACCAGCTTATTGGCAAGCAAAACGAGCAGACCACCAACATCGACGCCGTGCACTACGATGAAGAGGCCTACGAAAAAGAAGATCGTAATCCATTCGACATCGCCGAACGTCTGGTGAATGTTTTTCGCCGCCTTCTCGGAATGGTGCGCCCAGTTATCGAGCAGCATCAGGACGGCCGCGCCGAATATGGCGATCGTAGCGGGCTCGAGATGCAATGGCCGCGCAAGAACGAAAGCGACCATGACGATAGAGAGCACGACGAGCGACTGTTTGAGCAGCAACCAGTCCTCGATTGTGTCTTCCGGCTTCATCTTCATGACACGAGCTTCTGCCGTCGCTGAAGCTTTAAGATCCTTGCCCCAAAGGAAATGAATGATGACCGCCTGCACAACCATCACGACGATGATGACCGGCGTCAGGTGGTAGACAAATTCGTTGAAGGACAGTCCTACCTGCGAGCCGATCAGAATGTTGGGCGGATCGCCAATCAAAGTAGCAGTGCCGCCGATGTTGGAAGCAAAGATTTCCGCAAACAAATACGGATAGGCCGGTACCTTGAGGGTATTGCAGATCGCGAGCGTCACCGGAACAATCAAGAGAACCGTCGTGACGTTATCGAGAAAAGCGGAGAGCACTGCGGTCGTAATCTGCAGAATGAACAATATGCCTGCGGGGTGCGCTTTCGCCGCTTTTGCCGACCAGATCGCCAGATATTGAAACATGCCGGAACGGCGCGAGATCGACACCAGGATCATCATGCCGGTCAGCAGGCCGATCGTATTCCAATCGACGCCCTTGATGGCCTCTTCCTGATCGAGCACACCGACCAGAATCATAATGCCGGCGCCCACCAGCGCGATGATCGCGCGGTTGACCTTCTCCGACATGATGACGGCGTAGGTGATCGCGAGGATGCAGGTCGAAACCCACATCGCGTTCAGGCCAAAATAAACATGAGAAACCGCCTGTGCGGTCATTGCCGAGCTCCCCAAGTCCCGGGCGCCCGGCCGTGACGGCCTTACGCACCCTTCTGTTCCCTTTCACAAAGTCCGGCACCCGTATTGGATAGTCAAGCCGAGCCTTTCGCGAGCAAGGGTGATACGCGCATAATGCGGCTCCCGCAAAGAGGGTCGCAGAACAGGGAGGACACCGTGACTGCCAATCTCCGATTTTCAAATCCGAACACGCTCGCCAAGCCGCCGGGTTATTCTTACGTGGTGGAGGCGACCGGGCCGAACCGCCTGATCTTCATCGCCGGCCAACTCGGGCTCGACATGGAAAACAGACTTGTGGGCCAGCCGGGAGATTTCCGCGCGCAGGCGAACAAGGCGGTCGAAAATCTCAAGCTCGCGCTTGCGGATGCCGGCGCTACACTCAAAGACGTCGTAAAAATCAATAACTACCTAGTCGATATGTCGCACATCCCGATTTTCCGCGAGGTGCGCGACGCGCACTTCAACATGTCGGCGCCTCCCGCGAGCACAACTGTTGCGATCTCGCAGCTGGCGCGGCCCGGTGCCTTGTTCGAAATCGAGGCGATCGCGGTGCTGCCGGCGAAAGGGGCCACGGCTGCCAAGGCGAAATCTTCGGTCCGTCGTGGAGCCGCAAAGGCGCGCCGAAAGAAACGAAAATAGCAGCCGAGTAATGGGCAAAACTCCAGCCGGCCGGCGGCGCGCGAGCGCGATGCGCATACCCTGGTGGGCCTGGGCGTGGCCCGCCGGAGCGTGGCTAATTCTGCTGCTGACGCCGTTCCTGCAAGTCCGTGGGTTCGTTGCGGCAATCGCTGGTGCAGTTTTGATCGCCACGGTTTTTGCGGCCGTGTATCACGCCGAGGTGGTCGCGCATCGCACGGGCGAGCCGTTCGGCACGCTCGTGCTGGCGGTCGCGGTGACCGTAATTGAGGTTGCGCTGATCGTTTCCGTGATGATTGCGGTGCCGACAGGGAAGGCGGCCCTGGCCCGCGACACCGTGTTCGCTGCAGTCATGATCGTGTGCAACGGGATCGTAGGGTTATGCCTGCTGTGGGGTGGTGCCCGTCACCACGAACAGGGATTTCAGGTCCATGGCGCGGGCGCTGCTTTGGCCGTACTGGCGGCGCTCACGATTCTCACGCTCATCCTGCCGAACGTCGCAACAACCACGCCAGGGCCGTATTTCAGCACGTCGCAGCTCATCTTTGCGGGGCTCATATCGCTGCTGCTTTATGGCTCTTTCGTATTCGTTCAGACCGTACGCCACCGCGACTATTTCCTTCCACCAAAGGCCGGCGACGACGAAGCGCATGCGGCGGCGCCTTCCAATGCGACCGCGCTCGTGAGTGCCGCCATCCTGCTCGCGGCGCTCGTCGCCATTGTCGGCTTGGCCAAGGCGCTCACGCCAACAGTGGAGGTCGGAGTCGCCTCGTTTGGCGCCTCGGAAGCGGTCGTGGGTATTGTGATTGCGACTCTGGTGCTTCTGCCGGAAGGCCTGGCGGCGCTCAGGGCGGCGCAGGCCAATAGGCTGCAGACCAGCCTCAATCTTGCTTTGGGCTCGGCCCTCGCGAGCATTGGGCTCACGATTCCAGCGGTCGCGGCTGTTTCAATTGTGCTTCAAAAGCCCCTTGAACTTGGGCTGAATGCCAAGGAGCAGGTGCTTTTGGCGCTGACGCTTCTTGTCGGCGTGATCACGCTGGGCACCGGGCGAACCACGGTACTTCAGGGCATCATCCATCTCGTGATATTCGCGGCATTCTTGTTCTTCGCTTTGGTGCCCTAGTGCGCTTCTTCCCAGTTGGCGGCGGCGCGGGCATCGACCTGTAGCGGCACGTGCAGCGCGACCGCCGGATCAGGAGCGCTTTGCATGACGCTCTTGATGACCGGTAGCGTCCGCTCCACTTCGTTGTCCGGCACCTCGAAGATCAATTCGTCATGAACTTGCAGCAACATCTGCGCCCTGAGCTTGTCTTTCTTGAGCTCGGGCTCGATGCGGATCATCGCACGTCGAATGATATCGGCCGCCGATCCCTGCAGGCGGGCATTGATCGCGGCACGTTCGTTGAATGAGCGGATCGACGGATTGCTCGCCTTGATATCGGGGTAGTGGCATTTGCGGCCGAACAAGGTCAGCACATAACCGTGCTCGCGGCAGAATTCGCGCGTTTCATCCATGTAGTCGCGGATGCCTGGGAAGCGCTCGAAATACTTCTTGATGTAGTCGCTTGCTTCTTTCGAGGCGATGCCGAGCTGGGCGGCAAGGCCGAAGGCGGAAATGCCGTAGATGATTCCGAAATTGATCGCTTTCGCACGTCGGCGCACGTCAGCCGGCATGTCCTTGACCGGTACGCCGAACATTTCCGACGCGGTCATGGCGTGGATGTCGACGCCGTCCTGGAAGGCCTTGCGAAGCGTCGGCACGTTCGCGACCTCTGACAGAAGCCGAAGCTCGATCTGCGAGTAGTCGGCCGAAACGAGCTTCATTCCCGGCGCGGCGACAAAGGCCCGCCGGATCTTGCGGCCGTCTTCGGTGCGAATCGGAATGTTCTGCAGGTTCGGCTCGGATGATGACAACCGTCCGGTTGAAGTCGAAGCGAGCGCGTAGCTCGTGTGAACGCGATGCGTCTTCGGATTGACGTATTGGGGCAGGGCCTCGGTGTAGGTCGAGCGCAATTTCGAGACCTGGCGCCAGTTCAGGATCACCTGCGGAAGCTTGTGTCCCTGCTCGGCCAGTTCCTCGAGCGTTCGCGCGCCTGTCGACCATTGACCGGTCTTGGTCTTCGTGCCGCCCGGCAAGCCCATTTGTCCGAAAAGAATATCGCCGAGCTGTTTCGGACTGCCGGGATTGACCTGCGTTCCGGCGATCTTGTTGATCTCTTGCTCCAGCGCCACTTGCTTTTTGCCGAACTCATTGGAGAGCAGCGACAGCACACTGGGATCCACCGAGATGCCGCGCTCTTCCATCGAAGCAAGAACTTGCGGCATGGGGCGTTCGAGCGTCTCATAGACGCTGACGACTTTGTCCGCGGCCATTCGTGGCTTCAGCGCCTGCCAGAGACGCAGCGTGATATCGGCGTCTTCCGCGGCGTAAGCGGCAGCTCGGGCAATGGGCGTCGCTTCCGGCGTGAATGACGCTTTGTCCTTACTCTTTACATCAGTGAAGCGCGCGGGGCTGCGGCCGAAATAGCGCGCGACGACGCTGTCGAAATCATGAGCGCCTTTGCCGGCGTCCATTACGTACGACATCAACATCGTGTCGTCGGTCGCCCCGAGCCGGACGCCGCGGCAGGCCAGCACCAGCCAGTCGCGCTTGATATCGTGGCCTACTTTGACGATGTATTCGTCTTCGAGAACCGGCTTGAGTGCATCGAGTGCCTGGCGCTCAGGGATTTGCCCGGCGCAAAGCTTGGCCGCAAACAGCCCCGACGTTTCGCCCTCGCTGGCTTCGCGGTGACCGAGCGGCATATAGGCCGCTTCGTTTGGCGCGACTGCGATTGCAAGGCCGCAAAGAGCAGTCTGCATCGGATCGAGGCTGCTGGTCTCGGCCTTGAGCGCCAGCACGCCGGTCTCGTGTGCGCGTGCAATCCAGTGTTGCAGGCGGTCGAGCGTCTCGATTGTCTCGTATTTCGTGGCGTTGAGTTTTACCTGCCGCAATGAAGCCAGACGACGCTCCGCCAACGAAATCGGCGTGAGCGCAGCTACGCTCGGCCCCGAAGTTTTGCGCGGCGTGGAGATATCGAGTGCCAGCTGGCCTTGCCCGGCAGTCCGGCTCGAACGAGCAGGGGCAGCGCTTGGCTTTGCTGCAGGGGTTGAATTTGCGCCGGTGGCATCGACCTGGGCCGCGTCAACGCCGCCTTTCTCGGCGACGCGCTGAATCAGCGTCTTGAAGCCCATCGATTTGAGAAATGCAATCAGTCCTTTGTAGTCCGGCTCGTGCACGCCGAGGCCTTCGATCGGCACATCCAGTGGCACGCGGTCGTCCAGCGTGACAAGTTTCTTGGACATGCGCGCAGCCTCGGCATTGTCGATGAGGGCCTGACGGCGTTTGTCCTGCTTGATCTCGCCAGCACGCTTGAGCAGTGTTTCGAGATCGCCGTACTCGCCGATCAGCTGCGCCGCGGTTTTTACACCGATGCCCGGGACGCCGGGCACGTTGTCGGACGCGTCGCCGATCAGCGCCTGAACCTCGATCACCTTGTCCGGCGGCACACCGAATTTCTCGATGACCTCGGGAATTCCGATGCGCGCATCCTTCATGGTGTCGTACATGATCACGCAGTTGTTCACGAGCTGCATGAGATCCTTGTCCGACGATACGACGGTGACGGTCGCGCCGGCTTCGCAAGCCATCCGCGCATAGGTCGCGATCAGGTCGTCGGCTTCGTACCCTCCTTGCTCGAGGCACGGAATCTCAAAGGCGCGCACGGCGTCGCGAATGAGAGGAAACTGCGGAATGAGGTCATCGGGCGGGGGAGGCCGATGCGCCTTGTACTCCTTGTACATCTCGGTGCGGAAGGTCTTCTCGGATTTGTCGAAGACGACCGCGAGATGTGTCGGCCGCTCGTCTGGCTTCATTTCCTTGAGCAGCTTCCACAACATGTTGCAGAAGCCATAAACCGCATTCACGTGCGTGCCGTCGGGCGTACGCGGCTCGAACCTGATCGCATGATAGGCACGGAAAATGTAGCCGGAGCCATCGACGAGAAAGACGTGATCGCCGTTTTTTACAGGTCGCGCAGTCGGCGAGGTGGCCGTGGATTTTTCCGGCGAAACTTTGGCGGGCTTGGCAGTCTTCGATTTTGCAGGAGCAGGCATGGCCCGAATGTGGGCCGTTGCACTGTCTTTATCAATCCGCCTTCAGGGCGGCTGTGGACTTATTCAACGCGATCGCGGCTCTCGCGTCTCGATATCGGCTCTGCTATGGAGACGCCATCGGCTTCGGCCGTAATAGGTTAACTACGCCGTGGGTGGATTAGTAAATGCGCGTCGCGATGATCGGCACCGGCTATGTCGGCCTTGTTTCCGGCGCATGTTTCGCCGATTTCGGGCACGAAGTCGTTTGCGTCGATAAGGATAAAGAAAAGATCGCTGCGCTTACGCGCGGTGAGGTCCCGATTTATGAGCCCGGTCTCAACGAAGTGGTTGCGATCAACGCACGCGCGGGCCGTCTGAAATTCACGACGGAACTCAGCGAAGCGGTGGCCGAAGCCGATGCGGTCTTCATTGCGGTCGGTACGCCGTCGCGTCGCGGCGATGGGTTCGCGGATCTTAGTTTTGTCTATGATGCCGCGCGCGAGATCGCGCGCGCCCTCGACGGATTTACCGTCGTCATAACAAAGTCGACCGTTCCCGTTGGTACGGGCGACGAGGTCGAGCGCATCATCCGCGAAACCCGGCCCGACGCCGACTGTACCGTCGTGTCCAACCCCGAGTTCCTTCGTGAAGGCGCCGCCATCCGCGATTTCAAGCTTCCCGATCGTATCGTCATCGGTACTACCGATACGCGCGCGAGAGAGTTAATGAGCGAGCTCTACCGACCGCTTTACCTCAATCGTTCGCCAATTCTGTTCACCGGACGCCGCACGGCCGAACTGATCAAGTACGCCGCCAACGCGTTCCTTGCCACCAAGATCACCTTCATCAACGAAATAGCCGACCTTGCCGAAAAGGTCGGCGCCGACGTGCAGGAAGTCGCGCGCGGCATTGGGCTCGACAACCGGATCGGATCAAAATTCCTGCATGCGGGACCGGGCTACGGCGGATCCTGCTTTCCCAAGGATACGGTTGCCCTGATCAAGACGGCGCAGGACTATGCGTCGCCGCTTCGGATTGTGGAGGCGGTTGCCGCCGTGAACGACGCGCGCAAACGCGCGATGGCGCGCAAAGTTTCGGCCGCGCTTGATGGGGACGTGCGCGGAAAAACTGTGGCCGTCCTCGGACTGACATTCAAGCCGAATACCGACGACATGCGCGAGGCGCCCTCGATTCCGCTTATCACGGCGTTGCAGGACATGGGCGCCAAAGTGCGTGCCTACGATCCGGTCGGCATGGAGCAAGCCAAGAGCGTGATCAGCAATGTCACCTTTTGCGATGACGCCTATTCCTGCGCCAAGGGTGCCGCTGCGCTCGTGATTGTCACCGAATGGGAGCAATTCCGCGCGCTCGATTTCGGCCGGCTAAAAGCGGTTATGGCGCAGCCGGTGCTCGTCGACCTTCGAAACGTATATCGGCCCGACGAAATGGCCCGCCGTGGCTTCGCTTACGAAGGCATTGGAAGGGCGCGGGACTAGCAATGTGGGCAGCCCAGCCGTTCAATAGAAGTTACCGTCCCCCGCGGAGGCGGGGGACACGCTAAAACGCCTTCGCTTCGCAATTCACCCGATGTTTGTATTAGTGGGACCATCCGTTTGCGCGGGCGGTGAAGGCAATCGCTGTGGCAGCAAAATTCGACGCATCTTTACCGATCGACGCGGCGCTCCCGGCGCTGAGGACTGCGCTCGCCGACCGCAATGCTGCGGTGCTGGTTGCTCCGCCCGGCGCCGGCAAGACCACGCGCGTGCCGCTGGTCCTGCTCGAGGAATCATGGGCAGAGGATAAGAAGATTCTCGTCCTGGAGCCGCGCAGGCTGGCGGCGCGTGCTGCGGCCGCCCGCATGGCGGCGACCCTCGGCGAGCAGGTCGGCGACATCGTCGGCCTGCGCGTGCGGTTCGGCTCGCGAGTCACGAAGCGAACGCGGATCGAGGTGGTGACCGAAGGCATTTTCACGCGCCTTGTGATCGACGATCCGTTGCTCGAAGGCGTTGCTGCGGTGCTGTTCGACGAATTTCACGAGCGCTCGCTGGATGCCGATCTCGGCCTCGCGTTGGCGCGCGACGCGCAGCAGGCGCTGCGGCCCGACCTCAAGCTGCTGATCATGTCGGCCACGCTCGACGGCGCGCAGGTCGCAGCGCTGCTAGGTGATGCGCCGGCGATCGAAAGCGAAGGCCGGGCCTTTCCGGTGGAGACCCGCTATCTCGGCCGCGATCCGCGTGCTCCAATCGAGCGGCAAGTTACGGAAGCCGTCGAGCGCGCATTGCGGGCGGAGACGGGGTCACTCCTGGTGTTCCTTCCGGGCGCCGGTGAAATCCGCCGCACAGAGTTGCTGCTGAAAGAACGCATCAGTGACCCTACCGTCGATATCGTTGCGCTTTACGGTGCACTCGATGCGCGCGAGCAGGATCGTGCCATCTCGCCCTCGCCGCCGGGACGGCGCAAGGTGGTGCTGGCGACATCGATTGCCGAAACCTCGCTGACCATCGAGGGCGTTCGGGTCGTCATCGACAGCGGACTATCGCGCGTGCCGCGTTACGAGCCCGATGTCGGCATAACAAGACTGGAGACCGTACGGGTATCACGTGCCGCAGCCGATCAGCGGCGCGGTCGGGCAGGGCGCGTGGAACCGGGCGTATGCTACCGGCTTTGGGACGCGCCGCAGACCGCTTCGCTTGAGGCCTACACGCGCCCGGAAATACTATCCGCGGACCTGTCTTCGTTCGTGCTCGACCTGGCGCAATGGGGCGTAAGCGATCCCGGCAAGCTTGCGTTTCTCGATCCTCCTCCACGAGCCGCGCTTTCAGAGGCCAAGACGTTGCTTGCCGAGCTTGGCGCGATCGATGACGGCGATCGCATAACAGAAGAAGGCCGCAAGCTGCGCGCGCTTCCATTGCCGCCGCGGCTTGCGCGCATGGTCGTCGATGCGGCGGCCGAAGGCGCCGGAGAGTTGGCTGCCGGCATCGCCGTGGTGGTCACCGAACGAGGCCTCGGGGGCGATGACATCGATTTACGTCATCGGCTCGATAATTTTCGCCGCGACCGGTCGAAGCGCGGGGACGATGCGCGGGCAATGGTGAGGCGGTGGGCTGAAACGGCCGGCGGCAAGGCCGCGGCCAGCGAGCATTCTCCCGGCTCGCTGCTCGCCCTGGCCTATCCTGACCGCATCGCGAAAAATCGCGGCGGCGGCAATGGCAGCTTTCTCCTTGCCAATGGCCGTGGCGGCAACGTCGATCCGGCGTCACCGCTCGCGCGCGAACCCTATCTGGCGGTTGCTGAGCTCACGGGCGCGGCAGCTGCGAGTCGCGTCGTCCTGGCAGCCGCCATCACCCCTGGCGAGATCGAAGTGCAGTTCGCGGGGCAAATCGAAGAGGACGAAGCGGTCACGTTTGAAGCAGCATCGGCATCGCTTCGCGCGCGCCGCATCAGGAAACTTGGCGCGCTGATTTTGAGCGAACGGACGCTGCCGGTTGCGCCCGGTGCCGAGGCCACAAAGCGGCTCGCCGAGGGAATCGCCGGCATGGGAATGACCAAGTTGCCGTGGAGCAAGGCGCAGCTGCAATTCCGCAATCGCGTGAATTTCCTGCGCAGGGCCGAAGGCGGTGAGTGGCCCGACTTGTCCGACCACGCGCTCGCGCGCACAGCTGCGGACTGGCTTGCTCCGTTTCTCGACGGGAAAACCACACTCTCGCAAGTTGGCGCGGACGACCTCGCCGCGGCACTCGATGTCCTGGTCGCGTGGAATTTGCGTCAACGCCTCGACACGGAGGCGCCTACGCACTTCACAGCGCCGTCCGGTTCGAACGTGCCGATCGACTACGAAGGGGAAGAAGGACCCAAGCTTGCTATCCGCGTGCAGGAACTGTTCGGGCTCGCCGTGCACCCGGTCATTGCGCGGGGGCGTGTGCCGTTGCTGATCGAGCTGCTTTCGCCTGCGCATCGTCCGGTTCAGGTCACGCGCGACCTGCCTGGCTTCTGGCGCGGCAGCTATAAGGATGTTCGGTCCGACCTGCGGGGCCGCTATCCCAAGCATCCTTGGCCAGACGATCCGCTGACCGCGCCGGCGACGCGGCGCGCAAAGCCGCGCGGTGGCTGAATATTAGATTCAATTGTCTGCAATCGGCTAACGGGCGGCTGACCATGGGCAAACGGCGGTAAGGCGCGCCTGTCCCGTTAAGCTCCCCTTGAGCCTGCTCAGGTAGTCTCGCGACCTGACTTTTGGATCCGGTCATGCGCCAGCTCATGATCTTTGCCGTTGTTTTTGTCGTGCTCGGCGGTGTCGCCGCCCGCTACGCCGATCAGGCGGTCTCGTCTCCGCCGCCGCAGGCTGCGGTGGTGCAGCCCGCTTACGAGCCGCGCGAACCGACGACGTCAGGGCGCAGCCTGATGCTTGAAGCGGATCGTCTCGGCCACTTCCAGGTTGAGGCCAGGATCGACGGTCGAAGCGTCGACTTCATTATCGACACCGGCGCCTCGCTCGTCGTGCTGCGCGAATCGGATGCCGCGCGGGTCGGGATTCGTCCGCGGCCGAGCGACTACACGGCGACTGCGATAACGGCCAATGGAAAGATCAAGGCGGCGCGCGCCACGATCGACCGTATCGAGCTCGGCGGTATTACTGTCTATGACGTGCCTGCCATGGTGCTTCCCGACGAGGCGCTCGCAAAAAACCTGCTCGGCGTGTCCTTCCTGTCCCGGCTCAAACGCTACGAATATGCCAATGGACGTATAGTCCTCGAGCAGTAGGCGAGACTTCTTCACTTCCAACTGCGTGTTATTCCGATGGAGCGCTTTGCTGCGCTGCGGCGTTAGGGTATTGGATTCTCCCACCCTGTTTGAGGACCTGATGTTTCCAACGCCGAAACCTGCGCTGACGCCGAATACCTATGCCTATGAATCCACGCCGCTCGTGAAGCCGACGGGCTTCCGCGAATATGACGCGCGTTGGCTTCTGGAAAAGGAAATCAACCTGATGGGTGTGCAGGCGTTGGGGCTAGGCCTCGGCACGCTCATTCGCGAACTAAACGTGAAGCCTGAAATCGTCACCGGTCACGATTTCCGCAGCTATTCGTCGTCGGTGAAGATGGCGCTGGTGTCGGGCCTGATGGCTTCGGGTTGCAAGGTCTACGACATTGGCCTGGCGATCACGCCGATGGCCTACTTCGCGCAGTTCGAGCTCAACGTGGCGTGCGTTGCGATGGTTACGGCCTCGCACAACGACAACGGCTGGACCGGCGTGAAGATGGGCGCCAATCGGCCGCTCACCTTCGGCCCAGTGGAGATGAAACGCCTCAAGGAAATCGTGCTTGGCGCGAAATTCGACTTCAAGACGGGCGGGAGCTACGAATTTGTGGAGAATTTTCCCGAGCGGTACATTGCCGATCTTACCAAGCGGCCGAAGCTCAAGCGAAAGCTCAAGGTGGTCGCGGCCTGCGGCAACGGCACGGCGGGAGCCTTTGCGCCGCGAATCCTGCAGGCTGTCGGCTGCGAAGTCGTGCCGCTCGATTGCAATCTCGATCATACGTTCCCGCGCTACAATCCCAACACCGAAGACATGAAGATGCTGCACGCGATGCGCGACGCGGTGCTGGTCAACCGCGCCGATGTTGCGCTCGGTTTTGACGGCGATGGCGACCGCTGCGGCGTCGTTGACAATGAAGGTGAGGAAATCTTCGCCGACAAGGTCGGCGTGATGCTCGCCCGCGACATGTCGACAATGCACCGCAACACCACTTTCGTCGTGGACGTGAAATCGACTGGCCTGTTCCTGACGGATCCGGTGCTGAAGGCGAACGGCGTGAAGGTTGACTATTGGAAGACGGGGCATTCCTACATCAAGCGGCGCGTCAACGAGCTCGGTGCAATCGCCGGATTCGAAAAGTCCGGCCACTTCTTCTTCAACAAGCCGTTTGGCCGTGGTTACGATGACGGCATGATCTTCGCGTTGGCGGTGTGCGACATGCTCGATCGCAATCCGGGAAAAACCATGGCCGACCTGCGTAAGGCTTTGCCGAAGACATGGGGCTCGCCGACCATGGCGCCGCATTGCGACGACGAGAAGAAATATGCGGTTGTCGATTCCGTCGTGAAGCAGTTCGAAGCCGCCAAGGCCGACGGCACGAAAGTTGCGGGCCAGGCGATCCGCGAGCTGGTCACCGTCAACGGCGTGCGCGTGACCGTCGAGGACGGCACCTGGGGGTTGGTGCGCGCGTCGTCCAACAAGCCGGAGCTGGTGGTCGTTGTCGAAAGCCCGGTGTCCGAGCAGCGCATGCGCGACATGTTCAAGGCGGTCGACGACGTGTTGCGCACGCATCCGGAAGTCGGCGCATACAATCAGACGATTTGAGCAACGTTGCCGCTTTCGTCGGGGCGGACCCTCTGCGACACTGAGCCATGCGCATTGCCATCCTCGGAGCGGGTCCCGCCGGTCTCTATCTCGCCTATCTGATCAAGCGGCGGCAGCCCGGCGCCGACGTCAACGTGTTCGAGCAGAACGCCGCCAACGCCACCTTCGGCTTCGGCGTTGTATTTTCCGACAAAGCGCTGGACTTTCTGCGCGAGGACGATCCACAGACCCACGCGGCCATCGCGCCGCACATGGAAACATGGAACGACATCACGCTCGTGCATCGTGGCGAGCGCGTCGTGATCGATGGTGTCGGCTTTGCGGCCATCGGCCGACTGAAGCTGCTGGAGTTGTTGCAGGCGAGGGTGGCCTCGGTAGGAGTTAAGCCGGTCTATCGGCGTGCAGTCCAAAGCCTCGATGATCTGGGCAAAGCCGATCTCATTGTCGGCGCCGACGGCGTCAATTCATTGGTGCGCCGCAGCCATGCGGGCGAACTCGGGTCGACGGTTCGCCTGATGACAAACCGCTTCGCCTGGTTCGGCACCACCCGGCATTTCGAGACATTGACGCAGACATTCATCGAGACCGAGCTCGGTTGCTTTAACGCGCATCACTACAGATACGCGCCGGAGCTGAGCACGTTCATCGTTGAGGTCGATGAGGCCACCTTCTCGCGCGTCGGTCTTGCGCGATTGGAAGAGGCCGAAGGCAGACGTCTTTGTGAAAAAGTTTTTGCGACCACCCTCGACGGTCATTCATTGATTTCGAACAACTCGATCTGGCGGCAATTCCCAATCGTGCATAACGAAAAGTGGTCGGCGCGCAACTGCGTGCTTGTCGGGGACGCGTTGCATACCGCACATTTCTCGATTGGTTCCGGGACCAGGCTCGCGATGGAGGATGCGATCGCGCTTGATAAGGCGTTGGGGGGCAGCGCGAACAATATTCCCGCTGCATTGCAGGGGTTTGAAGCCGCACGGCGGCCCATCCTTGAAAAGCTGGTCGCCGGAGCCAACGGCAGCGCGACCTGGTACGAGCGATTTGCGGAGCACATGCAGCTTGCGCCGGTCGATTTCGCCATGAGCTATATTACGCGCTCCGGCCGCATCGATCTTGACCGCTTACGCAAGCTTTCGCCGCGCTTTGTTGAGCGTTTCGAACGAACGCGGAGTCCCGAACCGCCGCAGGTTAACAATTCATAAAAGCTTGCGACCCTATAAGGTCGGACCTTGGGGGCGGGTCGGGCCTTGGATTATCTTTCCGCACAGAACCTCCAGACATATGCCTTGGCAGCCATCGTCGGTTTAGCCGCGACGGCAGCTGCAATGTTTTGGCACCGGTGGCGAAGCGGCGGCCGGGGCGACGGCGCACTTCTGTCAATGGTTCTCAACAATATGACGCAAGGTGTTGTTCTGTTCGACGCGCACGAGCGCGTTCTTGTCGTCAATGATCGCTACGTCGAAATGTACCGACTGTCGCCGGGAGTCGTGAAGCCCGGCTGCACGCTTATGGAATTGATCCAAAACCGCATCACGACCGGAAGCCTCAATATCGATCCTGAAAAATATCGCGCGGAGATCATGACGGCGGTTCGCGATGGTGCTGTGATGAATCGCATCGTCGAGACGCCCGACGGGCGTGCCGTCCTGGTGGTCAATCGGCCAATCCAGAATGGCAAGTACTGGATCGGAACGCATGACGACATCACCGAGCGTATTCAGGCCGAAAGAAAAAGCGCCGCGATGTCGGAGCAGGAACGCCGCCGTGTGACGATCGAAACCGAAATCCGCGCGTTCCGCGAGAGCGTTGCGGCCGTGCTGCGCACCGTATCCGAAAGCACCGCCGCGCTTAACTCGATCGCTGGCGCGCTGTCGAATTCATCTGGGCTCACATCGGATCGCGCTGCCAGCGCTGTGCAGACGACGAACGAAGCCTCCGCAAACATGATCGCCGCTGCCGGCGCCACCGAGGAGCTGATCGCGTCTATCGGCGAAATCGGGCGCCAAATCAGCCAGGCCGCGGAAGTCGCCTCGCATTCCGTTGCCGAGGCGCAGACGACCAACGAGCATATGGCTCGCCTCACCGAGACCGTTCAGGAGATAGGCGAGGTCGTCAGCCTGATCCGCAACATCGCGGAACAGACGAATCTGCTGGCGCTCAACGCCACAATCGAAGCCGCGCGTGCGGGCGAGGCCGGCCGCGGCTTCGCGGTCGTCGCGTCCGAAGTCAAATCGCTTGCCGTGCAGACCGCGAAGGCGACCGAACAAATCGCCAGCCAGATCGAGGCAGTGCAGAACTCGACGCGGGTAGCCGTCGATGCGATCCGCCGCAATTCCGTTCGGATGCGCGAAATTGACGGCTACACCTCAGCCGTGGCGTTGTCGCTGCAGCAGCAAGACAGCGCAACCGATGAGATCTCGCATAACGTGGCGAGTGCCGCGAACGGGGCCAAGGGCATGGTCTCTGTCCTCGAGGAAGTCACGCGGGCGGTCGGGGACACGCGCAGCGCGGCAGGCAGGGTGCTGCAAGCGTCGGAAACCGTCGAAGCCGCGGCAACCAGCCTCCAACGTGGCATCGAAGGGTTCCTCGGCCGCGTCGCAGTGTGACGCCTAGTCCTTCTCTTCCTTGAACGTCTCGCGGAAGGAATGCGCCGGGTAGACGCCGAGCACCGTCAGTTCCTTGGAGAAGAAGGCGAGCTCCTCGAGCGCGAAGACCAGCGCGCGATCGTCGGGATGCCCTTCGACGTCAGCATAAAACTGCGTGGCGAAGAAGTTTCCGCCAACCATGTAGCTTTCGAGTTTCGTCATATTGACGCCGTTGGTCGCAAATCCGCCGAGTGCCTTGTAGAGCGCCGCTGGAACGTTGCGGACCCTGAAGACGAACGTCGTGACGACCTTGCCGAATCCCGGCTTGGCCCATTTCTTCTCGCGAGAAAGCACGATGAACCGGGTGGTCGAGTGCGACTCGTCCTCGACATTTTCCTTGAGGATGTCGAGTCCGTAGATCTCCGCCGCCAGCCGTGATGCTATCGCCGCGCGGCTCGGGTCCTTGGCCTCCGAGACCTCGCGCGCCGAGCCCGCGGTATCGGCGGCGACGACGGGCTTCAGCTTCAGCTCGCGGATGACATTCCGGCACTGGCCAAGCGCCATCACATGGCTCTGCACGGTCTTGATGGTCTTGAGGTTCGCGCCCTTTACGGCCATCAGCTGATTGCGGATCGGCAGAAACCATTCGGCGATGATGTGTAGCCCCGCGGTCGGCATCAGATGATGAATGTCGGCGACGCGCCCCGCGACGGAGTTCTCAATCGGGATCATGCCGAGATCCACATCGCCCGCTACGAGCGCGGCAAAGCAGTCCTCGAAGGTCGGGCAGGGTACTGGCTCGTGGTCCGGATAGGCCTCACGGCAGGCAAGATGCGAATTTGCCCCGGGCTCGCCCTGAAAAATGATCTTCTTCTTTGCCATGTCTCACCTTGTCGTGCGTTCCGTACGCAGACATTAGCGGTCGAGTCAACCGGCGAGCAGTTTGCGCGCCTTTTCCAAATCTTCCAGCGTATCAACGCCGAGCGGTACGCTCTTCACGACCATCACATCGATGCGCATGCCGTTGTCCAACGCCCGTAACTGCTCCAACTTCTCACGGCGCTCTCCCGCCGACGGCGGCAGCTTTACAAAGCGCTCGAGCGCCGCGCGGCGATAAGCATAAAGCCCGATGTGGTGATAGTGCGGTCCGGGACCCGTTGCATTTTCTCGGGTGAAGGTTGTGGCGTGAAGGTGCCCAGGCGCGATCTCGCGGCCGGAAACCTTGACGACGTTGGGATTTGTTCGCTCGTGCGGATCGGTAATGACTGCGGCTAGCGTCGCAATGTCGACGTTCCTATCGGCGAGCGGTTTCAGCGCGGCGCGAATATCGTCGGCGCCGACGGTCGGCAAATCTCCCTGAACATTGACGACGATCTCGATACGGTGCTCGGGGTCAACGGCTTCGAGCGCCTCGTAAATGCGATCCGAGCCGGATTGATGATCGCTGCGCGTCATGACCGCGCGGCCCCCGGCTTTTTCCACCGCTGCGGCGACAGCTTCCGAATCGGTCGCGACGACGGCATCGCCGATTCCAGCGGCTTCGGCGCGGCGCAGGACGTGCACGATCATCGGGGCGCCGTGCAGGTCCGCCAATGGCTTGCCGGGCAAGCGAGTCGATGCAAGGCGTGCGGGGATGAGGATGATCGTGTCGGGCATCGGGGTGCCGGGTGCCTGGGCACATGTACAAACGTCGAAAATGCCGCAGGCGCTTATACGGGTTGCCAGAGGCCAGGCAAACCGGTATCTCATCGCCGCCGCTGGGGCCCTGGCGGTATCCGCTCCGCACAGTCACGCCCCGCTTCGGGAGCCGAATTTCGATGAATTCCTTCGAACTGAACAAGATCCTTGGCGCCGTTCTCGGCACCTGCCTGATTCTACTCGCACTCAATATCGGTGCTGGCGCCCTGTTCGCGCCGGAGAAGCCGGCCAAGCCTGGGTTCGATATTGCCGTCAAGGAGAGCGGCGGTGAGAAAGCCGGCGCGGCCAAGGAACCGGAGCAGCCGATCGAAACCCTTCTGGCAAAAGCGTCGGTGGAAAAAGGCCAGGCGACCGCGAAGCAATGCCTGGCGTGCCACACGTTCGAGAAGGGCGGCCCCAATCGCGTCGGTCCCAATCTCTGGAATATCGTCGGGAGCGATCGCGGGGAAGGCCGCGGCGGCTTCAACTTCTCGGCCGCGATGAAGGGCAAAGGCGGAAAATGGACCTTCGAAGAGCTCAACAAG
>DATBTA010000307.1:0-18238 GCA_036559505.1 Pseudolabrys sp.
GGTTGCGCACGGCGAAGGCAACTATATTGCCGACGGTGAAACCATTGCGCGGCTGGAAGGAGAGGGACGCGTGCTGTTCCGGTATTCGTCGCCCGACGGCATGATCGATCCGAACTGGAACCACAACGGCGCTATCAACGCGATCGCCGGTATTCTGAACGAGCGCGGCAACGTGCTCGGCATGATGCCGCATCCTGAAAATCATGTCGAAGCCGTGATCGGCCCGACCGACGGGCGCGGGTTGTTTGCCGGGCTGGCCGAGGCACTGGACCGCGCGGCGTAATCGTGATCCCGAACGACGTGCGCATTACTCCCGAACTTGTCGCCGAGCACGGCCTCAAGCCCGACGAATACGACCGGATCCTCAAGCTCATCGGACGCGAGCCGTCGCTCACCGAGCTCGGCATTTTCTCGGCCATGTGGAACGAGCACTGCTCGTACAAATCATCGAAAGTCCATCTGCGCACGCTACCGACCAAGGGTCCATGGGTCATCCAGGGGCCCGGTGAAAATGCCGGCGTCATCGACATCGGCGATGGGCTTGCCTGCGTGTTCAAGATGGAGAGCCACAATCATCCGAGCTACATCGAGCCTTATCAAGGGGCGGCGACGGGAGTCGGCGGCATCCTGCGCGATGTCTTCACCATGGGCGCGCGTCCGATCGCTTGCCTGAACGCGCTGTCGTTCGGCGCGCCTGCGCACCCCAAGACGCGCCATCTCGTTTCTGGCGTGGTGGCCGGAATCGGCGGCTACGGCAACTCATTCGGCGTTCCGACCGTCGGCGGCTCGGTGCGCTTTCATTCGCGCTATGACGGGAATTGCCTGGTCAATGCTATGGCGGTCGGAATCGCACGCAAGGACCGGATTTTCTACGCCGCTGCCTCGGGCGTCGGCATGCCAATTGTCTATCTCGGCTCGAAAACAGGGCGCGATGGAATCCATGGCGCCTCCATGGCGTCGGCAGAGTTCGATGAAGATTCGGAGGGCAAGCGCCCGACCGTTCAGGTCGGCGATCCGTTCTCGGAAAAGCTGCTGCTCGAGGCCTGTCTCGAGATCATGCAGAAGGGATGTGTCATTGCCATTCAGGACATGGGGGCCGCCGGACTGACCTGCTCGGCGGTGGAAATGGGCGCCAAGGGCGATCTTGGCGTCACGCTCGATCTCGACAGGGTGCCATGCCGTGAAGAGGGCATGAGCGCGTACGAAATGATGCTCTCCGAGAGCCAGGAGCGCATGCTCATGGTTCTCAAGCCGGAGAAGGAAAAAGAGGCCGAGGCCATTTTCCGCAAATGGGGTCTCGATTTCGCGGTGGTCGGCGAGACGACGCCGTCGAAGCGTTTCATCGTGCGTCACGGTGGCGACGTGATGGCCGATCTGCCGATCAAGGAGCTTGGCGACCAGGCTCCGGAGTACAAGCGGCCGTTTGTCAGCGCGGCGAAGCCGGCTGCCGTCGACGCCGAAAGCGTGCCGGCCCCGGTTGACACGATCGAGGCGCTCGAAAGATTGCTCGCTGCCCCTGATCTCTGCTCCAAGCGCTGGGTATGGGAGCAATATGACCACGTCATTCTCGGCAATACCGTCCAGCGTCCGGGCGGCGATGCCGCGGTTGTGCGTATCGAAGAGGGGCCGAAGGGCCTCGCGCTCACCACTGATGTGACGCCGCGCTATTGCGAGGCCGACCCATTCGAGGGCGGGAAGCAGGCGGTGGCGGAATGCTGGCGAAATCTGACCGCCGTCGGCGCCAGGCCGCTTGCGATCACCGACAATCTGAATTTCGGCAATCCCGAGCGGCCCGAGATCATGGGTCAGTTTGTGGGCTGCATCCGCGGCATCGCCGAAGCCTGCAAGGTTCTCGATTTTCCCGTCGTGTCCGGCAACGTGTCGCTCTACAACGAGACCAACGGACGTGCGATTTTGCCGACACCGTCGATCGGCGGCGTCGGCCTCATCGAGGACTTTGCGACGTCGGCGACGCTGGCCTTCAAGCGCGCGGGCGACGCGATCATTCTGGTCGGCGAGACGACGGGTTGGCTCGGCCAATCAATGTATCTGCGCGAGCTGTGCGGCCAGGAAGAGGGGGCGCCACCGCCGGTCGATCTCACCGAGGAGCGCGAGAATGGCGATTTTGTCCGTGCGTTGATCCTCGACAGGACTGCGACGGCGGCGCACGACCTCTCCGACGGCGGCCTTCTTGTTGCGCTCGCCGAAATGGCGATGGCCTCGGCGATTGGGGCACAGCTCGACGCGGCTCCCTCCGATATTCCGGCTCACGCCCATTGGTTTGGCGAGGACCAGGCGCGCTATCTTGTCACGGTGCCCGCGGACAAGGTGGCGGATGTCCTGACACGGGCGAGGGCTGTGAACGTGCCGGTGTGGGCAATCGGGAGAACGGGTGGCGACACGTTGACGCTTGCGGGAGAGCGTCCCATCCTAGTCACGATTCTGCGCGAGCGTTTTGAATCATGGCTTCCGGCTTACATGGCCGGAGAGCTGTGAGGTTTGCGAGGACCTGGCGATGGCTATGGATGCCGTCGAAATCGAGCGCTTGATAAAGGCGCACATTCCCGATGCGGAGGTCACGATTCGGGATCTCGCGGGCGACGGCGACCACTATGCCGCGACCGTCATCGCTCCATCGTTCAAGGGCAAGTCGCGCGTGCAGCAGCATCAGCTGGTCTACGAGGCACTCAAGGGGCAGATGGGCGGCGTGCTGCATGCACTTGCTTTGCAGACCGGCACGCCGTGACAAGCCGCGTCTCCGTGCTTGCGCCCAAAGGCGCAATCGAGCCAACCGGTAGCTGGAGTCTCGGCGCCCGCGCCGGTGATTTCGTATTCATTGCCGGCATGCGCGGCATCAATCCTGTCGATAATAAACTCGTCGAGGGTGACGAAGCGCGCATCCGCCAGGCGTTCATGAATATGAAGCTGATTGCCGGGTCGGAAGGCGCAAGCCTCGCAGACTGTGTCCGTCTCACGGTATTCGTAACCGACATGGGCCGGCTGCGTCCGCTGGCAAACAAGGTTCAGGAGGCGTTATGGGACGGCGGCCCGTATCCGCCGCGCACGATCGTTGAGGTCAGCCGATTGAACCAGGACGATATTTTCGAGGTCGAGGGCACATTTTATGCCCCGAAAAGCCGGTAAATTCGGTCGACGCTCTTGGGTTGGCGGTAACTTTTTTGGTACATATATCGATGATCACGGGGGCGCATCCCGCCCAACAGGACAAATTCCATGGGAATCGAGCAATTCATCGACAATGAAGTGAAGGCGAACGACGTGGTGCTGTTCATGAAGGGCACACCGCAGTTTCCGATGTGCGGGTTTTCCGGCCAGGTCGTGCAAATCCTCGACCATCTCGGGGTGGCCTACAAAGGCATCAATGTTCTGGAATCCGATGACATCAGGAACGCCATCAAGGCGTACTCCAACTGGCCGACGCTCCCGCAGCTTTACGTGAAGGGCGAGTTTGTCGGCGGTTGCGACATCATCCGCGAAATGTTTCAGGCCGGCGAGCTGCAGCAGGCGTTGAAAGAGAAAGGCGTGTCTGTACGCCAGACCGCCTGAGCTTCGTCGCCCTAAGCGGACGCGACGAAGCGATAGGCACGGTCCTTGCGCTCGACCGTTCCCACGCCGGGATAGGGCAAGTGGAAGCTGATCAGTTTTGAGCGATCGGCGGCGAGCCGATCGAGCAGCTTGCGCCTTGTGACAACCGCCTGATCCGGTACATGGTCCGCGATCGGTTTCCATTCCGGATGCTGGAATGAGATCAGCGGGTGGGTGAGCACGTCGCCGCCCACAATCAGCCCGTCGCTGCCGGCAAGTTCAATGGACACGTGGCCCTGTGTATGACCGGGCGTGTCGATGATGCGCAGGCCGGGGACGATTTCGTCGCCGGCCTTGATCATTTTCACCTTGCCCTTGATAGCCGCGTAGTTGCGCCGGGCACCCGTGACGAAGCCGGCGCGTTCGGCCGGCAGCCCGCGTGTCGCGTTTTCGCCGGACCAGAAATCCCACTCTACGGCGCCTACGAAGAAGGCCGCATCGGGAGTGATAAGGTCGTCCAGCTCGTCGACGGCGCCCCAAAGATGATCGGGATGCCCGTGGGTGAAGACAATCTTTGTGATCTTCGCCTTGTCGATGTCCGCCGCCTTGAGGTTGTCCCACAGCTTTCCCGCTGTCGGCATGAAGCGGTCGCCCGACCCCATATCGATGAGGATCAGGTCGCTGCCTGTGCGGATCAGCGTGATGTTGGTCGGCGAATTGTACTGCTCGCCGGTCTGGCCCGCCGCCTTGAGGATGGCGTCGCGCTCGGGCGGCGGCGCCCCGGGCGCGAGAAAACTCGTCGGCAATACGAGGTGACCGTCGCTCACGACGGTAACGTCAAAGGCGCCGTGCTTGAACGCGTAGGGTGTGGCCGCAAGAGCGGGCAGGGCGCGCGCGGCAAAGCCCGCAGCGGATGCGGCGAGAAACGTGCGGCGATCGAGTGTTGGCATTTGCAGACAAACGCAATGACGGAGGCCGATTGCCTTCTACGCCAAAGCAACGCCGCCCGCCACTTGCGCGAGGCGGGCGCTGACCCCGTGTCTTCCGCGAACTATTTCAGTCGGTTCATCAGCAGGTAGATGACGCCCAGCACGAGCGCCAGGCCGACCAGGCTCGGCGTCGGGACGGAGCTTGCGAACTTCGTCACATTGTCGGCGACCGACAGAACGAAGCCCCCCGAGCCCTGTCCGAGGATCAGGTAGATCAGCATGATCGCAAGAATGCTGACGAAGCCGAGCTCGACGAACTCCCACAGAAGCTCTTTCGCGAAGGCCATGTTGGCCATGAATTTGCGCATGGCGGAACCTCTTGATGACACGTACGACCAATGGGTGGGGAGCGTCGCTCCCCACCCCGATTGCGTCAGCAATTCTGTCTAGACTGAACGCACGCTTGGTTCAGGCCATTTTCCGATTTGAGAACAGCCAGAGGACGATCCCGAGCGTGATTAGACCGACGAGACCGTTGCCGCCCATGTCCTTCACCCAGCCCATGATGTTCGCTGTCACGGCGCCGAAGAACGGAAGGTTTGCCCCAACCAACAACGAGAGCACAATCGCCAATGCCAGGAGCATCAGCGCTAATTCCGTCAACGCCCCGATCCACTCTTTGAGAGTATCGATCCCTTTCATTGCGGAGTCTCCCTAGGCATGTCCTCACTGATTCGAGGACCGCGCGTCGTTATTAGCGCTTTTCGGCTACTAAATGTAGAGATTTGTCGCAATGTGGCCACAAAATAACCTGTGCACTTCCTCTTTAACCGGGGATAACTGGCGAACCAGGGGCGAGTTGGCACAGGGCGCAAGTGATTCGCCCGATCTGAATCCTGCTGCAAACAAAACGGCCGACGCGGGGCGCCGGCCGTGGGCTTCTCGACCGCTGCTGCGATCGCTTAACGCGAATAATATTCGACGACGAGGTGGGGCTCCATCTGCACCGCATAGGGCACATCCGTGAGCAACGGCACGCGGGCGAGCCTCGCAGTCGACTTCGAGGCGTCGACCTCGATGTAATCGGGCACGTCACGCTCGGCTAACGCCTGCGCTTCCAGAACCAGCGCGAGCTGTCTGGATTTTTCCTTTACCTCGACGACGTCGCCAACTTTCACCCGGTAACTCGGGATGGTGACGCGCTTGCCGTTCACCTTGATGTGGCCGTGATTGATGAACTGGCGCGCGGCAAAGACCGTCGGTACGAATTTGGCACGGAAGATCAGCGCATCGAGGCGTCGCTCCAGGAGGCCGATCATGTGCGCGCCGCTGTCGCCCTTGAGCCGCCGTGCTTCCTGGTAGATGCCGCGGAACTGCCGCTCGGAAATGTTGCCATAATAGCCGCGCAGCTTCTGCTTGGCCTTGAGCTGCACACCGTAGTCGGAGAGCTTGCTCTTGCGGCGCTGGCCGTGCTGGCCGGGGCCGTATTCACGCCGGTTAACCGGGCTCTTCGGCCGACCCCAGATGTTCTCGCCCATCCGGCGGTCGATCTTGTACTTGGACTCCATGCGCTTGGTCATTCGCGTCCTCGATTATCATTGCTGTTGGCTTGAGGATCGCGCCCTCCTCTGTCCCGGCAGGGCCGGAACCGACAGGCAGGGCCTCGAAAGCGCAAGGTCTTGCCACGGGTCGCGAAACGCCCGGCAGACCTCAAGGATCGCCGGGCGCGCGGGTTTTAGGGGCATCGGGGCGGCGTGTCAAACGAGCCCTTCCGGAACTGGGTTATCTCGCCGCAGTCGGTTTTTCTTGCATTTCCGGGCTCTGATGATCATGTTCACTCCATCAGGCCGGGCCCCTCTGGCAGCCATATGGCTGCGATGTCGGACTGATGACGACATTAGGTGGGCCCGATGCATCTGACAGGCTTTCCTCAGCATCTTCGCTTCAGACCGCGTCCGCCGGACGATGGTCCGCGTCCACCCGGCCTTTGCTTTGTGGCGGTCCTGGTCGCGGCGCTCGCCGTTTTTGTCCTCGTCTTGCCGCACCCGGTCGTGTTGCCGGTGTTCAGTCTGTGGGCGCTCATGGCGGCGGCCTGCGCGGCTTTCCTCGCAATCCTTCCGCTTCGGGCCAGAACTTCCTACGCGGGCGCGGCCTGGGACCTGGCCGGCGCGTTTACACTGGTCGGCTGTGCGGCGGCTATCCTCGGGGAGATCGAGCCTATTATTGAAATCATCCGCCCGTCGGGGCCTCGGAGCAAAGTGAATGATTGACCTTTCCATGCTTCCGCAGGGCGCGATCACGGCGGTTCTGCAAGTGATCATGATCGACCTGGTGCTTGCCGGCGACAATGCCGTGGTGATCGGTCTTGCGGCTGCCGGTTTGCCGCCGGCGCAAAGGAGCAAGGCGATCCTGGTTGGCATCATTGCCGCAACCGTGCTGCGGCTGGCGTTCGCTGCAGTCGCGATTGAGCTGCTCGCAATCGTCGGGCTGCTGCTGGCCGGCGGCATATTGTTGCTGTGGGTGTGCTGGAAGATGTGGCGCGAATTGCGCGGGCCAAGCGCCGAGGACACCGAGGCGGCGCTCCTGAAGCACGATGCGCATGTGCCCCGCAAAACTTTCGCGCAGGCCGCCTGGCAGATCGTGCTAGCCGACGTGTCGATGTCACTCGACAACGTGCTTGCGGTGGCGGGCGCCGCTCGCGATCACCCCTATGCGCTGATATTCGGGCTTGGCCTTTCGATCGTCCTGATGGGCGTCGCAGCGACTTTCATCGCCCGGCTGCTGAACCGCCACCGATGGATCGCCTATGTGGGCCTCGCGATCATTCTCTATGTCTCGCTCGAAATGATCTGGCGCGGATTTTGGGAAATCGAGCCGCACGTTTTCGGCTAGAATCCGTAGCGCGCAAGCGAGGCGGCGAGGATGGGCGAGGGCGCACGTCCCGACGTAAAAACGATACGCGGGGAAGCCGGCAATTCGCCGTTCGGGCGCGTGCGCATCAGGTCTACCACCCGGCGCGCAATGGCCGGTGCGGGGTCGAGCCAGGTGACCGGCCAGCGTGCATTTGCACGGAAGCGCTCGAGCAGAAGCGGATAGTGCGTGCAGGCGAGCACGATCGTGTCGGTGCGTCTGCCATCCTTGTCGATGAAACAGCGCGCTATTTCGCCGGCAATTGCCGCGTCGGCAACGGGGGCGCCGGCGAGTTCAGCTTCCGCGTATGCGGCGAGCCGTGTCGAGCCGACCAGATGCACGTCGCACCCGGAGCCAAATTCGCGAATGAGCGCGTGGGTATATTCGCGACCGACGGTTGCCTGCGTGCCGAGCACGGCAACGCGCTTCGTCGTCGACTGCACGCAGGCCGGTTTGATTGCGGGGACCGTGCCGACAAAAGGTACGCGGAAATGCGCGCGTAATTCGCCGAGCGCAAGCGTTGAGGCGGTGTTGCAGGCTACCACCACGAGATCGGGATTGCTGTCCGAGATCGCGCGCCCGGCAACGTCAATCACGCGCTCGATCAGCCTGTCCTCTTCGAGATTTCCGTAAGGGAAACCGGCATCATCTGCGATGTAAATGAAATTTGCATCGGGCCGTGCCGATCGCACCTCCTGGAAAACCGTCAGGCCGCCGAGACCGGAGTCGAACAACAATATCGTGGGTGCTTTGGGCATCTCGGACGAAATCACCCGGATCCGAACACCCGCTTGAAGATGGTGTCGACGTGCTTGAAATGGTGGTCGAGGTTGAAGTTGGCCTCGAGCTCCTTGTCCGTGAGCTTAGCGCGCACGTCCTTGTCCGCCTTGAGAAATGACAGGAAATCGCCTTCGCCAGTCCACACTTTCATGGCGTTGCGCTGTACGAGACGATAGGCGTCTTCGCGCGCCACGCCTTTTTGGGTGAGCGCGATCAGCACGCGCTGCGAGTGGATCAGCCCACCAAGCCTGTCGAGGTTTTTCTGCATTGCGGCCGGGTAGACAATGAGCTTGTCGACGATCGATGCAAGACGCGCGAGCGCAAAATCAAGCGTGATGGTTGCGTCGGGACCGATCATGCGCTCGACCGAAGAGTGCGAGATATCTCGCTCGTGCCAGAGGGCTACATTTTCCATGGCCGGGAGGGCATAGGCGCGCACCATCCGGGCAAGGCCGGTTACGTTTTCCGACAGGACCGGGTTGCGCTTGTGCGGCATCGCCGAGGAGCCTTTTTGTTTCTCGGAGAAATATTCCTCGGCCTCGAGCACCTCGGTTCGCTGCAGGTGGCGGATTTCGGTCGCCAGTCGCTCGATCGAGGAGGCGACAACGCCGAGCGTGGCAAAATACATGGCGTGCCGGTCGCGCGGGATGATCTGCGTCGACACCGGTTCGACCGAAAGGCCCATGGCCTTCGCGACATGCGCCTCCACGCGCGGGTCTACCTGCGCGAAGGTGCCGACCGCACCGGAAATGGCGCAGGTGGCGACTTCCGAGCGCGCGGCCGCCAGCCGATCGCGGGCGCGGGCGAACTCGGCATAGGCATAAGCAAGTTTGAGGCCGAAAGTGGTCGGCTCCGCATGAATGCCATGCGAGCGGCCGACCGTTGGCGTGAGCTTATATTCGAAGGCGCGGCGCTTGAGCGCTCCCATCAGCGCGTCGATATCAGCGATCAGGATGTCGGCGGCCCGAACCAGCTGAACGTTCAGGCAGGTGTCGAGCACATCGGATGACGTCATGCCGGAATGCACGAAACGCGCCTCCGGGCCGACAATCTCGGAGAGGTGGGTGAGGAACGCTATGACGTCGTGTTTGACCTCGGCCTCGATGGCGTCGATCCGCGCGACGTCGAATTTGGCTGGCTTTCCCTTTTCCCAGATCTTTTTGGCGGCGTCTTTGGGAATGGTGCCCAGCTCCGCCATCGCGTCGGCGGCGTGTGCCTCGATTTCAAACCAGATGCGGAATTTGGTTTCCGGCGACCAGATCGCGGTCATCTCGGGGCGGGAATAGCGCGGAATCATCGTGCGATCGGGGCCTCCGGGTAGGGACTAGCACGATGCGGGTCTTCGGCAAACCATCCCGCAGCCGGCGCCATGCTACTTTTTCCGGTCGAAATCATGTGTTGCGGTGATTTCGATCTCCGCGCCTGGCATGTTGAAGAATTCGCTCAGCGTGGTGTGCGCGCGCGCCGAGACCTTGACCGATTGCCGAAGGCGACCCGCTGCAATGGATTCTACGCTTTGTTTGACGACCAGGTCCTCAAGCGCGGACGGCGTCTGAACCTGTTCTTTGAAAATGCCTTCGGCATCGGCGTCGGTGTTGCGTTCAGGATCGCCCGATTGGGACAGCGCAACCGCCGTCCTGTCCGCCGCAGCGACGACGTCCGCCTTGGTCGATCTGACCGCGTCCTTTTCGCCGAGATAAAGCCAACCCGTAAATACTATGACCGCCAGGGCCAGGATGAACCCGAACTTGTTCACGCCGCTTCCCCGCGCGCGAGCGCCGCGGCCTGGCGAATGGCAGCGATATTGGCTTTGTAGTTACCACCCTTGAATACGGCCGAACCAGCGACAAGGACGTTGGCGCCGGCGCGCACGACGTCGGCTGCGTTCTGCGCCGTCACGCCGCCGTCGACTTCGATGTCGATCGGGCGGGCGCCGACGAGCGTGCGCACATCGCGCAGCTTGTCGAGTGCTGCCGGGATGAACGCCTGGCCGCCAAACCCGGGATTGACCGACATGATGAGAATGAGATCGACCAGGTCGATGACGTGTTCAATGCTCGACACCGGCGTCGCAGGGTTCATCGTAACGCCCGCTTTCTTGCCGAGCGCACGGATCGCCTGCAGCGAGCGGTGCACGTGAGGCCCAGCTTCGACGTGCACCGTTATGATGTCGGAGCCTGCCTTCGCGAATGCATCGAGATAAGGGTCGCAAGGCGCGATCATCAGATGGACGTCGAGCGTCTTCTTTGTGAGCGGGCGGATTGCCTGAGCGACGGCCGGGCCGATTGAGATATTCGGCACAAAATGTCCGTCCATTACGTCGATGTGGATCCAGTCCGCGCCGGCGGATTCGATCGCACGGATTTCCTCGCCCAGTCTGGCGAAATCGGCCGAAAGAATGGACGGCGCGACAATGAGCGGGCGCATAAGGCCTCCGGAAAGGCTCGGGTAACACGCGCCGGACAAACGGGCAACGCCGCACGCCGCCCAATGCACCGGCTTGTTTAACGTTTTGCGGAAACGCGCCGTGCCAACGGTTTCAGTAAATGCGGCAGGAGGTAGATCGGAAATTGGACCAGCGCGAAATAGAGCCAGGCAAGGTCGGGGACAACGAAACCCGTGGCCGCCAGCATCAGGCCGATGTTGCGGTTGCCGGCGATCAGACCAATGGCGAAGGCGCGGGCGGGGCCCGCGCGCAGGAAGACAAGAGCGGTAAGCGCGATCATGCCGAGCGCGAGAGCAAATGCCAAAGCGGTTAGTTCCACGACAAGCAATGGATCAGCACGAAAGTGGTCGACGACACCGTCCATCGCGGCGATGGCAAATGTCGACATGGCAATCATGCTCAAGCCGTCGATGCGTTCACGCTGGGCCTCGATAAAGGCTTCGCCGGCAATGCGACGGATGACAGCCGCGCCAAGAGCGCAGCCGGCGATGATCGCCAATAGCGTCAATCCGAAGACGACAGGCGAGGCGAGCGCGGTGCCGAGGTAGATGTGGGTGAACAGACTCGCGGTCAGAGGTGTGATTGCTGTCGACACGATCAGGCTGGCAAGGGTCAGCGCAACATCAAGTCCCAGCACGGCGGCGAGCGCCGGCGATGAGGTCAGGCCCGGCGCCGAAATTTGCAGCACGAGCATGAAATAAAGGCCGGGTGCGAGATGGTCCATGCCGAACAGGACGAACACGGCGCCAAGCATCAGCGGCACAACCAGCATCACCCAAACGGTGGCTGCGGCAATCAGCCCGGGTCTGGTCCAATGGGCCCAGAGCTCCTTCGGATTGACCCGCAGGAATGCGAGCGTCAGCATTACGATGATCGCTTCGCCGAGATAAGGTTTGAAGGCCTTCGAGAGCGGCGGCACGGACAGGCCGATGAAGATCGACGCTGCCGCTACCAACGTGCCGTGACGGCCGGCCAGGGCCAGCGCGGCCGCGGGCAGCCTCAACCAGTTCATTGCGGAAAACTCCGGCGGGTGGGCTGCCTTGATAGCGCCTTCGGGCCCGACGATCCATATAAAGGGCAGCGGCGCGGGGCGGCGCCCACGGATAGGTGACATGGCACGTACCGATGCAATGGTCCTCGGTGCCGGTATCGTCGGCACTTCGATCGCACTTCATCTCGCCAGGCGCGGGCTCAGCGTCGCGCTGATCGACCGCGCCGGCATCGGCGAACAGACGTCCTATGGCAATGCGGGGATCATCGAAGGCAACACGATATTTCCGCCGGCATTTCCGTCCAACGTCAGCGCGCTGTTGCGCATCGCATTCAAACGCGCGAGCGAAGCCAACTACCACGTTTCCTTTCTGCCGAGGATCGCCCCCTGGCTACTGGCATTCCGTGCGGCCTCCCGGCCCGAAAAGCTGGCCGAGACGGCTCATCTGATCCGCCCGCTGTTCTCTCGGGCGGTCGCCGAGCATGAGACGCTGCTGGCCGAGGCGGGCGCAACGAAATATCTGCGTAAGACCGGGTGGCTCAAGGTTTACCGCGCCGAAAAGAGTTTCAAGTCGCTCGCGCCCGAGTTCGACCTGGCCGCCAAGTTCGGGTTGCCGCTGCAATCCCTCGATACTGCAGGGGCAATGGCGCTCGAACCGTCTCTCACTCCGATATTCGGGCACGGGGTGTTCTGGCCGCAGGCTGCGAGCATCAGCAACCCACTCGGCGTCACACGCGCCTACGCGGCGCGTTTTGCCGGGCTCGGCGGCGTCTTCCTGAGCGGTGATGCGCGGACGCTGCACCGTTCCGGCAGCAACTGGCGGGTAGAAACAGACCAGGGTTCGCTCGATGCAAGCCAGTGCGTAATCGCGCTCGGTCCCTGGGCCTCCGATCTGTTCAGACAGTTGGGCATCAGACTGCCGCTCGCGGTCAAACGGGGCTATCACCGCCACTTCCATGCGCAGGGCAATGCGGGACTTGCGCGTCCGGTGCTCGACGCCGACGTCGGTTACCTGATCACGCCGATGGAGCAAGGTATCCGCATGACGACCGGCGCCGAATTCGCCGCGCGCGACGCTCAGCCTTCGCCTGTGCAATTTGACCGCATCATGCCGCGGGCGCGCGAACTGTTTCCGTTCGGCGAAACTGCCGACGACAGAACCTGGATGGGTAGCCGGCCTTGCTTGCCCGACTCCCGGCCGGTGATTGGCCGCGCGCCACGGCTGTCCGGACTATGGCTGGCCGTCGGACATGCGCATTGGGGCCTGACGCTCGGGCCCGCGACCGGCCGCCTTGTTGCAGAAATGATGGCCGGTGAAACACCGTTTTGTGATCCAGCGCCGTACCGCGCCGAGCGATTCAACTAGCGCGCGCCGGAGTGATCTCGCGGAAATCGTAGCGGTCACGGATGTAGGTATTAAAGAACGTACCTTTCGAGAAAGCCGACTGGAAGGATGCCGCGACCTCGACTGGGACATCGACATATTCGTACACCCGGCCGGTCACAAAAGTCACGGCAAGCCGCTCTCGCGCATGGTCATATCTGATTTCGGCGACCGCATTCGATGGCATGACCGATAACGCATAAACCATTGCGAAGTTCGGGAGTCATGCAAAGCGATCACGCCAGCATTGCAGCGCACCATTGAATGGTAACGCCGTGGCCTCGTAGACGCCGCGGGCAATCGCGCGCGCAAGCACATTGGCTGCAAGCATTCCGAGTTCGCTAAGAGAAAACACCGGATCGGGCAGCGGCTTTGCACCCATGCCCGCAGCGAATACCACGTCGCCGTCGAGCGGAGTGTGGACCGGGTAGATCGCGCGCGACAATCCGCTTTGCGCCATTACGGCCAGGCGTTTTGCCTGCGCCTTGGTGAGTTTTGCATCCGTAGCGACCAACGCGAGTGTCGTGTTCTCACCCAGGTTGCCTTTGCTGCGGAATTTCAGCGCATCAGGGGGAAACTTCGTCGGCCAGCCATGGCCGCCGAATTCCTTATCCTGCTCGAAAGGCGCGGCCCAAAAATGCGGTCCGTCACCGATCGTCATGCTGCCGGCAGCATTGGCTGCCGCGATTGCGCCGACGGTCAGCCCGCTACGCGTCTTTGCGCTGGCCGATCCGATGCCCCCTTTGAGGTTGACGGTTGTCGCGCCCAACCCGGCCCCCACGCTTCCGAGTGTGAAGTCATCAGCCGCAAGTTTCGCGGCTTCGTAGCCCAGTTCTCGATAAGGCGGATAGCGGCCCCAATTCTTGTCACCGCCTGACAAGAGATCGAACAGGATCGCGCCCGGCACGATCGGGACACGTGCCTCTCTTACCTGAAAGCCGCGACCTTTCTCGCGCAACCATGCTTGCACGCCGGAGGCGGAATCCAGGCCGAAGGCGGATCCGCCGGACAGCACAATGGCATCGATGCCTTCAACGGTCTGCGCTGGGTCGAGCAGGGCGGTTTCGCGCGTGCCGGGCCCGCCGCCGCGAACGTCGACGCTCGCGACCACTGCGGAATCGAAAATGATCGCGGTTACGCCGGAGCCGAGCTTGGCATCGCCCGCATGGCCAACCCGCACGCCCGGAATATCGGTGATCAGATTTCGCAAAGATGCCTCCTGCACGGAAAGCGGAGACGATTTGCTGCGGCCCGTCAATCGTCCCGTTCACGGTTCGATCACTTCGAAGTCAGACTGGCCGCCGCCACTTGCCACTGCGGTACCTGCTGGCGCATTTAGGGCGCATGCATGCCGATGTCACCTACCTGGCGGCGTTGATCGCCGGCCTTGTCAGCTTTCTCTCTCCCTGCGTACTGCCGCTGGTGCCGCCTTATCTTGTATTCCTGGCGGGCACATCGCTTGAGCGATTTGCCGACAGGGAGCCCGAGCCCAGGGTCAAGCGGGAAACAGTATTAGCAGCGGCCTTGTTCGTTCTCGGCTTCTCGACTGTCTTTGTGGCGCTTGGTGCGAGCGCCAGCGTGATCGGCTCGCTCATCCGCGCCTACTCAGGCCCGCTCGCCACCGTCGCCGGGATCGTCATCATCATCATGGGTCTGCATTTCCTCGGCGTCACGCCGATCGCGCTCCTGCACCGTCAGAAGCGGTTGGACGTCGCCAAGCCTGTTGGCCTGTGGGGCGCGTATGTCATCGGGCTTGCTTTTGCGTTCGGATGGACGCCGTGCATCGGGCCCATTCTCGCTGCCATCCTGGCAGTGGCGGCGTCGGAGCAGACGGTGACCAAGGGTGCGAGCCTGCTCGCGGTCTACTCGCTGGGACTCGGTATTCCTTTTGTTATTGCCGCCTTCGCGATCGAACCCTTCGCGGCCTTTCTCTCGCGCTTTCGCAATTATCTTCACCGCGTCGAGCAGGCCATGGGCGCATTGCTGGTCTTGACCGGGATCGCGTTCCTGACGGGCAGTATCAACCAGATGAGCGTGTGGCTGCTGGAGACTTTTCCGGTGCTCGGCAAGATCGGTTGAAAAAAACCCGCCCTTTCGGGGCGGGTTTTTCCGATCGGCGCGTTGTTCTCGTCAGCTTCCGCCCTGAAGCTCAGAGTATTTACCGTTCTTCCAGACGTAGAACACGTAGTCGATGACGGTGATGTCGCCCTTCGCATCATAGGAAATCGGGCCAAGGACGGTATTCCATTTGCCCTTGTGAATTGCTTCGGCGACCTTCTTGGGGTCGGTCGTCTTGGCTTGTGCCGCAGCCTGTGCCCACACCTGCACCGCGGCATAGGTGTAAAGGACATAGCCTTCCGGGTCGATGTTCTTGGCCTTGAACTTGTCGACCACGGCTTTTGCGGTGGCGCGCTTGCGCGGATCGGCGCCGAAGGTGAACAGCATGCCTTCGCCATCGGGGCCGGTGATCGACCAGAACTCATTGGTGGCGATGGCATCGCCGGAGATCATCTGCGCCTTCAGGCCCTGCGCACGCATCTGCCGCAGGATCAGCCCCGCTTCCTGGTGGTAGCCACCGACATACACAACATCGATCGCTGCAGCTTTAAGCTTGGAAACCAACGCGTTGAAGTCTTTATCGCCCTTCGTATACGCCTCGAAGAGCTTTTCTTTTCCACCCGCCTTGTTGAGCGCCTTTTTGGTTTCGTCGGCGAGACCTTTTCCGTAGGTGGTCTTGTCGTGCAGGATCGCGATGTTCTTGCCCTTGTAGGTCTTCGCGATGAAGGCACCGGCGACGCCACCTTGCTGGTCGTCGCGGCCGCAGACACGGAATGTGTTCCACAGCTTGCGCTCGGTGAACGTCGGGTTGGTGGAGGCTGGCGTGATCTGCAGCACGCCGCCTTCGGCATAGGCTTCGGAGGCCGGGATCGACGATGACGAGCAATAGTGTCCGGCGACGAATGGCACCTTCATGCCAGCCATTTTCTCGGCGACCGAGCGCGCCTGCTTTGGATCGCAGGCATCGTCACCGATCTCGAGCTTAAGCTTCTTGCCCAGCACACCGCCGGCGGCGTTAATGTCGGCAACCGCGAGCTCTGCGCCATCCTTCATTTGCTTTCCGAAGGTTGCCTCACCGCCTGTCATCGGGCCTGCCACGCCAATGGCGATGTCTTGCCCGAAGGCGGAGCCCCCTAATACCAGGCTGGCGCCGAGCGCAAATCCAATCAGCCGTAACTTTTTCATCGTCGACCTCCCGAGTGCGCTACCTGCGGGTGGCCTTGTCCGGCCGGTCCCCGCGAAGTTCGACCGATCATATCGCGTCTGGAAAATTGGGAAAGCGGGCAGGGCGATTATTTCGCCGCACGGTCGCGCCAGCGCAGCGGCCCGGCGCGTTCATATAGCCACGGATATTGCGTGACCATCTGGGCGGTACGGGCGATCCGGAACGAGAGGGCGCCGACCACAAGCAGGAACAGCGTATCTACAATGTACGAGAGCAATGCGACTAAATCCGCCTCGAACAGCGCAAAATGTACAAAGCGCACGGCGGCGCCGAGTAGCGCGATGTAGATGACCAGATGCCAGAAAGGCCGCCAAGTTTGTGCAATGGCCCGACCGGTAAGCCAGGCCGCCGCGCCACCGATGGCGCCGGTCACCAGGAGGACCTGCAGGGAGGTTTCGCTGGCGTAGAGTTCCCACATTGTTATTTCTTGCCTTGCGCCTGTTCGATGCGGCGGCCTTCAAGATAGGCAGCACGGATTTCCGGTCGCTTGAGCAATTCGCGGCCAGCTCCGCTAAGCGTGATCTGGCCATTGATCATGACATATCCGCGATGCGCGAGCTTGAGCGCATGGAATGCATTTTGCTCAACCAGGAACACGGTCAGCTTGTCGCGCCCGTTCAATTCGCGAATGGCTGAGAAAATTTGGTGAACCAGGAGGGGCGCGAGTCCGAGCGATGGCTCGTCGAGAAGCAACAGGCGTGGGCGGCTCATCAACGCGCGACCGATCGCCAGCATTTGCTGCTCGCCACCCGACAGAGTGCCGCCGCGCTGGCGCAAACGCTCGCGCAAGCGCGGGAACAGGTGGAACACGCGCGCCAAGTCCTCGTCAAAATGCGCAGGGTCGGCGACCGAAGCGCCCATCTGCAGGTTTTCCATCACCGTCATGCGCGAGAAGATGCGGCGGCCTTCCGGCGCCTGCGCGATGTGCAGCTTGGCGATTTCGTGAGTCGGCAATTGCGTGATGTCGCGGCCTTCGAACAGGATATGGCCTTCACGGGCGCGCGGAGTCCCGAAAATGGTCATCATCAGCGTCGACTTCCCGGCGCCGTTGGCGCCGATCAGTGCAACGATCTCGCCCTTATTGACTTCGAGATCGACTCCTCTGAGCGCAGGGATGTTGCCGTAATAGGCTTTCACCCCACGCACCGTGAGCATCGGATGTCTTTGCGTGTCTTGCATCGGCGCGCTAATGCTCATTCACGCACCTCCGCTTCGACCTGCTCGACCTCCTCATCGGCGACGCCGAGATAGGCCGCTATGACCTTCGGATCATTCCGCACCTCGGAGGGCTTGCCGTCGGAAATCTTCACGCCGTAGTCGAGCACCACGATGTGATCGGAAATCTGCATCACCACCGACATGTCATGCTCGATCAGCAAAATCGAGGTGGCGTGTTTTTCGCGGATATAAAGAAGAAGGTCATTCAGTTCGGCGCTTTCGCGCGCATTAAGGCCTGCGGCCGGTTCATCAAGGCAAAGCAGTGCCGGATCGGTGCACATGGCGCGCGCGACCTCCAGCCGCCGTTGAGCGCCATAGGGTAATTCGCCGGCGGGATCATCGGCGCGCGGCGAAAGCCCGATGCGATCGAGCCAATATTTTGCCTTATCGATCGCCGCGCGTTCGGCATTGCCAAAAGCGCGTAGACCCAGCATGCCAATGACGGTGTAGCCGGACGCCAGCATCAGCGGGTTGTGCTGCGCGACCAGCAGATTTTCCAGCCCGGTCATGCCGGGAAACAGGCGGATATTCTGAAAGGTGCGCGCCACACGCGCATGCTTGGCGATGCGGAAGTCGATCAAGCGTTCGAGAAGATAATCGCGCCCGTCGGGATGCGTGAGTCGGATCATCCCGACGGTCGGCTTATAGAAGCCGGTGATGCAGTTGAACACCGTGGTCTTGCCGGCACCGTTCGGCCCGATGATTGCGGTGATATCGCCACGCCGCGCACTGAACGACAGATCATCCACCG
>DATBTA010000308.1:0-6210 GCA_036559505.1 Pseudolabrys sp.
CGGAATGTCGCCGGCTCTCCGTAAAGGGCCGGCGAACAGGCTCAAGCGTTCCCTGGATGAAACTCGTGCAATCTGGCTTGAGGCTTTTCGTCGTGTGCGGGCGGAAACGGAAAAGCGTGCGTCGCATCTGTCGGCCGAGGACCAGATCGTTCAGTCGATGGCGGATGCAAGCCCGACCAAGTGGCATCGCGCGCATGTCACCTGGTTCTTCGAGCAATTCCTTCTGATGCCGCATGACCCCGCATACAGCATCTTCGATGAACGATTTCCGTTTCTTTTCAACTCATATTATGTCGCCGCCGGTCCGCGCCATGCGCGGCCGCAGCGAGGCTTGATCACGCGCCCGGACGGTGCGGAAGTCGCAGCCTACCGGGCGCATGTCGATGCCGCAGTCGAACGGCTGATTGGGCAGGTGTCGCCCGAGGCAGCGGAGCGCGTCTTCACGATCGTCGAAATCGGACTGCATCACGAGCAGCAGCACCAGGAGTTGCTGCTCACAGACATTCTCCACGCATTTGCGCAGAATCCCACTGATCCGGTCTACGACCCCAAATGGCAACCTCCGTGCGCGACGCAAGGCCCGCGCGGTTACGTCGACGTGCCAGCCGGCGTGCATGCGGTCGGCCATGATGGTGACGGCTTCTGTTTCGACAACGAAACGCCGGTTCACGACGAGCTCATTCCGCGCGTGAGGATCGCGCGGCATCTCGTTACTAACGCCGAGTGGCTCGAATTCATCTCCGCTGGCGGCTACACGACGCCGTCCCTTTGGCTCTCCGACGGTTGGACAACGGTGCAGAACGAAAGTTGGCAAGCACCGGGCTATTGGCGGCAGACGGATGGAGCCTGGCATCTGGTGACGCTGGGTGGCCTCAGGCCCGTCGATCCGGCTGCACCGGCGCAACACGTCAGCTATTACGAGGCCGACGCTTTCGCGCGCTTCGCCGGAAAGCATCTGCCGAGCGAGATGGAGTGGGAGATCGCGGCGCGCCACGACATCATCGCCGATGCTTTCGGCATCGCTTGGCAATGGACGCGCAGTGCCTATCTACCCTATCCGGGCTATCGCGCCGCCGAAGGCGCGCTCGGCGAATACAACGGCAAGTTCATGGTCAGCCAGATGGTGCTCCGCGGCTCCTCGCTGGCGACCCCCGAAGGCCATGAGCGTGTGAGTTACCGAAACTTCTTCTATCCGCCGGCGCGTTGGCAGTTCAGCGGGTTGCGGCTGGCAGAGTTCATTTGAAAGGCGCGAGATGGTTGCAGCACTCAGAAAACGTATTTCGCAGCATCACGAGCAATCCGAATTTGAGGCCGATGTGCTTCACGGCCTGCGCGCCACACCGAAACATATCCCGGCCAAGTATTTTTACGATGCCATTGGCTCCGACCTGTTCGAACGCATCACGGAAGTTCCAGAGTATTATCCAACCCGCTGCGAAATGAGCATTTTGCGCCGGCACTCTGCCGACATTGCAAAGCTCATCCCTGCGGGCGCGGCGCTCGTGGAGTTCGGCAGTGGCTCGAGCAAAAAGGCGCGTATTGTGCTGAGCTCTGCGCCGAAACTTGCCGCCTATGTTCCGGTCGATATCTGCGGCGAGATGATTGAGCGCGAGGCCGCCGAGCTGCGCGTCGATTTTCCGCAACTCAAGGTGCTGCCCGTCACCGCGGACATATGCAAACCGTTTGCATTGCCGGCAGAAGCTAAAGCCGCACCCGCACGCGTTGGCTTTTTCCCCGGCTCAACCATCGGTAATTTTGAGCCGCACGAAGCAGCCGGATTTTTACGTAATGCTGCAAATATTCTGGTAGAGGGCGCGACACTTATCGTCGGGGTAGACCTGATCAAGCCCGCCGAGGTGCTCAACGCCGCGTATAATGACGCCGAAGGCGTAACGGCAAAATTCAATCTCAATCTGCTCGCGCGCATCAATCGCGAGCTTGGCGGTAATTTCCGGCTCGATATGTTTGAGCATCACGCCTTTTACAATCGTGAAAGACATCGTATCGAAATGCACCTCGCCAGCCTGAAACGCCAGAAGGTGCGGGTTGCCGGTGAAACGGTCGATTTCCGCGCCGGTGAAACGATCCATACCGAGAACAGTTACAAATACAGCATCGAATCCCTTGGTGCTCTCGCGCGTGGCGCCGGCTGGCTGCCTGCGGGGGCGTGGACCGATTCCAGCAAATATTTCTCTATCCAGGGCTTCACACTCGGCAAGTGACTTCAAGTGACTTGCTCGCCTTCGTGCGCCTGCGCTAATCCTGCCGGAGCCCGATCCGTCTGCGGTCGGGCTCATTCATTCGGGTAAGGTGGAAGGCTTATGAAGATCGTCGGATTTGAAGCGAACGACAGCGTGCGGCTCGGTGTGGTCGATGGTGACAGTGTTGTCGATTTGCAGGCCGTGGATGCGAACGTGCCGGGCGATCTCGCCGAGGTTTTGCGCCGGAGCAACGGTGACCTCTCGTCGATCGGCGTTCTTGCGAAGAAAGCGCCGGCATCCGCGTGCCGCCCCCTCGATGGACTGAAATACGCGCTGCCGGTAGCGCATCCGGGCAAGATCATTTGCCTTGGCCTCAACTACCTCGACCATGTGAAGGAAGGCCCACAGCGCGACAACATCCCGAAATTTCCGTCGATTTTCTTCCGCGTGCTGACTTCGATGGTGCCTCACGGGCAGCCGATCGTGCGGCCGAAGGAATCAATCCAACTCGACTACGAAGCCGAGATGGTCGCGATCATCGGCAAGCACGCCAAGCATCTGTCGATGGGCAATGCGGTCGACTGCATCGCGGGTTATTCATGCGCCAACGAGGGGTCGGTTCGCGAATTCCAGCGTCACACGACGCAATGGGGCATGGGGAAGAACTTCGATCGCACCGGTGGCTTCGGCCCCTGGATGGTGACTGCCGACGAAGTGCCGCCGGGCGGCAAGGGCCTGAAGATCATGAGCCGCCTCAATGGCAAGACCATGCAGTCCGACAACACCGACAACATGATGTTCCCCCTGGCCGAGACCCTCGTCTATCTCACCAAGGGCATGACGCTGGAGTCCGGCGACGTCATCCTCACGGGGACGCCGTCCGGCGTCGGCCATGCGCGCAAGCCCGATCCGGTCTGGATGAAGGCCGGGGATACCTGCGAAATCGAGATCGAAAAGATCGGTGTTTTGCGCAATCCCATCGCGGATGAGAAGTAAGGCCGTCCCTCCCGTTGACAATGCGGTGTGCGAGCGCGTTCCCTAAATAACAATAACAGGCGGGTCCCGTGGGGGAGGCGCGCCGGACATAGGGAGGACGGTCGTGAAACGCACCTATATTGCAGCAGCGGCTATTGCTGCGGCCTTGGCTCTGACGGCGGCTGTGCCGTCGCGCGCGCAGGATTGGCCGACGAAGCCCGTTCACATTTTGATCGGATTCGGCGCCGGCGGCGGAACCGACGTCGCGACACGCATTCTCGCCGATGGGTTGTCAGAAGCTTTAGGTCAGCAATTCATCGTTGAAAATCGACCAGGCGCCGGCGGCACGATTGCCGGCGGCATCGCTGCCAAGGCACCGAAGGACGGATACAACCTCCTTGCCATCAGCATGGGCCATTCCGTTTCGGCGGTCATGGTCAAGCAGGTGCCCTATGACGCCGTGAAGGATTTCGAGCCGGTCGGAATATTCACCAATTCCGCCTTCGTCGTTGTTGTGCCCAAGAATTCCCCGGCGACAGATATCAAAAGCCTAATCGAATACGTTAACAAGCAGCCCGGAAAGTTGAACTATTCGACGGTCGGCTTGGGCTCGACGCAGCATCTTATCGCCGAGCATTTGCGTCAGCGTGCGTCGATCAATGCGCAGGCGGTCTCGTATCGCACGACCGGCGAGGTGGTGAGCGCGCTGCTGCGCGGCGATGCTGCCTACGCCGTCGAGCTCTATCATCCCATTCGCGGGCAGGTGGATTCCGGTGATGTGCGGATCATCGCCGTCGCCACACCGTCGCGCTGGCCGGCGATTCCGAATGTGCCGACCCTCGCCGAGAGCGGCGTGAGCGGGATTGGCTATCTCGGTTGGTACGGCCTGGCGTTCCCGGCCGGCACGCCGAAGCCGATTGTCGACAAGCTTCACAAGGCGATGCAGGACGTTCTGTCCAAGGACGCCGTCAAGAAGCGTCTTGAAGGCATCGGCGCGGTTGCCAACCTGTCTTCACCCGCAGACTTCAGCAAAGTAATTCAATCCGACATCAAGACATTTCAGGAGGTCGCAAAAACGGCCGGCCTTGAAGCGAAATAGCGAACATCAACAACGAGAGGAATGAAATGGCCGACCAGTTCAACGTGCTCGTCATTTGCGGGTCGCTCCGCAAGGGCTCGTACAATGCCGCACTGACGCGCGCGTTGCCGGGTCTGGTGCCGCCGGGAATGAAACTTGTGACGGCGCCTGCCTTTGAGACGCTGCCGCTCTATAACGCCGACATGCAGGAGGCCTCCGGTTTTCCGGGACCGGCGCAAGATCTCGCGGCGGCGATCCGCGCCGCCGACGGTGTCCTGTTTGTTACGCCCGAATACAACTGGTCGATGCCGGGCGGGCTGAAGAACGCGATCGACTGGGTCTCACGGATGAAAGAGCAGCCGTTCGAAGGCAAGCCGGTCGCCATTCAGTCCTGTTCGCAGGGTCCGCTTGGCGGGGCGCGCATGCAGTATCACTGGCGCATGTCGATGACGTTCCTCAAGGCTTTCATCTTCGGCACGCCGGAAGTGTTCGTCGGCAACGCGGCGACCAAGTTCAACAAGGACACGCTCGAGCTGACGGATCAGGGCACCAAAGACGCCGTGAAAACGCAGCTCACGGCGTTCGCGAAGTTCATCGGCCGCGTGAAGGCGGGCGCCTAGCCCGCCGCCTGCGCGCGCTTCGGGAACAGCTGCGGCCGCAGCTTCGGGTGGCCGGCCATGGTTTTCGGCGCGTAGGGGGTCTCCGCGCCGAGCTCTTCGGCCGCATGCCAGGCCCAACGCGGATCCCAGATCGCCGCGCGCGCAAGACAGATCAGATCCGCTTTGCCGGATGCGACGATGTCCTCGGCCTGCTGATAGCCGGCGATCAACCCCACCGTCATGGTGGTGATGCCGCTTTCCTTCTTCACTTTCTCGGCGAAAGGCACCTGGTAACCCGGCGCCAGCGGGATCTTCTGCAGCGGCGAGAGGCCGCCGGTGGACACGTCCATGTAATCCATGCCGCGTTTCTTGAGCTCCTTGGCAAGCACAACGGTTTCTTCGGGGGTCCAGCCGCCGTCGACCCAGTCGGTCGCCGACACGCGCATGCCGATCGGCTTCTGCTCCGGCCACACGGCACGCACCGCCTCGAACATCTCGATGGCAAAGCGCATGCGGTTTTCGAGCGAGCCGCCATATTCGTCGATGCGCTGGTTGGACAGCGGCGACAAAAACTGGTGCGCGAGATAGCCGTGCGCGCCGTGCAGCTCAATCACGTCATAACCGATACGGTCGACCCGCTTGGCGGCGGCGGCGAATTCGCCGATGCAGCGCTTGATGTCGTCTTTCGTCATTGCGTGCGGCACCGGCCAGCCGGTGTCGTAAGGAATGGCTGACGGCGCCTCCGGCGTCCAGGCGTCCGGTCCTTCGAGGATCGGCTTGCCACCGGCAGCGGGCGGCGTGGTCGGTCCCTTGCGGCCGGCATGCGCAAGCTGCACGCCGAGCTTTGCCACGCCGTATTGCCGGCAGAAATCGTGCACGCGCTTGAGCGCGGCCTCGTTGTCGTCCGACCACATGCCGGCGCATTTAGGAGAGATGCGCCCTTGTGGATTGACGTTCGTCATTTCGCACATCACCAGGCCGGCGGCGCCGAGCGACATATTGCCGAGATGCATCAGGTGCCAGTCATTGGCCGAGCCGTTGTTCGAATTGTACTGACACATCGGCGAGACCACGACCCGGTTCGGCAGGGTCAGTCCGCGCATGGTGATGGGAGAAAACAGAACGCTAGCCATTGGGAAGGCTTCCTTTCACTGAGAAAACGTCACATGCCGGTGTGATAGGCGTGCATGGCGACGACGAGACAGCAGATCGCCCAGAACACGCAATATTCGATGCCGCCGATCACCCAAATCCAACTTTTCGTGACTTTGTAAGTCGCAGCAGCTGCAACCAACAAATGGATGAAGGCGATGAAGGCGACATATTGGAGGTAGATGCCGAAAAACAACCCGATGCA
>DATBTA010000309.1:0-6481 GCA_036559505.1 Pseudolabrys sp.
CCGCCTGCCCGGCACGTCCGCGATCGGGCATGTGCGCTACTCGACGACCGGCGAGACGATTATCCGCAACGTGCAGCCGCTGTTCGCCGAGCTCAATGCCGGCGGCTTCGCCATTGGCCACAACGGCAACCTCACCAATGGCATCAAGCTCCGCCGCGACCTCGTGCACGAGGGCGCCATGATGCAGTCGACCACCGACACCGAGGTGATTTTGCATCTGGTCGCGCGTGCCAAACGCAACCGCTTCGTCGACCGGTTCATCGAGGGATTGCGCCAACTCGAAGGCGCCTATGCCTTTGTCGGCCTCACCAACAAGAAATTGGTCGGCGCCCGCGATCCGCTCGGCATCCGTCCGCTCGTCATCGGAAAACTCGACGGTTGCCCGATCCTGGCCTCCGAGACCTGTGCGCTCGATATCATCGGTGCGCAGTACGTACGCGACGTCGAAAACGGCGAAGTCGTCATTTTCGATGAAGACGGCGCGCAATCGCACAAGCCGTTCCCACCGATGGCGCAGCGGCCCTGCATTTTTGAATACGTCTATTTCTCACGGCCGGATTCGATCGTCGGCGGCCGAAACGTGTACGACGTGCGCAAAACCATGGGCGCGGAACTGGCACGTGAAGCGCCGGCCAAGGCTGACGTGATCGTTCCCGTGCCTGACTCCGGTGTACCGGCAGCGATCGGCTTCGCGCAGGAGTCTGCCATCCCTTACGAACTTGGCATTATCCGCAATCACTATGTCGGCCGTACATTCATTCAACCGACACAGTCGATTCGCGATCAAGGCGTGCGCATGAAGCACTCGGCCAATCGCGCCGTCGTCGGCGGCAAGCGTATCGTGCTCGTCGACGATTCCATCGTCCGCGGCACGACTTCGCGCAAGATCGTGCAGATGATGCGCGACGCCGGCGCCCGCGAAGTGCACTTCCGCATAGCGTCGCCTCCGATCACCCATCCCGACTACTACGGCATCGACACCCCCGAACGCGACAAGCTGCTCGCTGCGACCCACGATCTCGAGGGCATGCGGAAATTTATCGGGGCGGATTCGCTCGCCTTCCTGTCGGTTGACGGAATCTATCGCGCCATGGGATTCGAGGGACGCGATCCGGTGCGGCCCCAGTTCACCGACCATTGCTTCACCGGCGACTACCCAACGCCGCTCACCGATCTCGCCGCACAGGAAGCTAGCCCGCGGCAGTTGTCCCTTCTGGCGGAAGCCATTTAATCGCAGTCATGGCCGGACCAATGACCGGCGCGACCAGGCCCCTTTCCGACCGAATTGCATTGGTCACCGGAGCCTCACGCGGAATTGGCGCTGCGGTCGCGCTCGAACTTGCCCAAGCCGGGGCCCATATCGTGGCCGTCGCACGTACGGTCGGTGGGTTGGAAGAGCTGGACGACAAGGTCAAGGCCGCCGGCAGCTCCGCGACCCTGGTGCCGCTCGATATGAAGGACAGCGACGGCATCGCCCGGCTCGCACTGGCTCTCAACGACCGCTACCAGCGCCTCGATGTGCTGGTCGGCAATGCCGGCATATTGGGGGCCTTGTCGCCCCTTTCGCACTATGAGCCGAAGGACTGGGACAACATGATCGCGGTCAATGTCACCGCGAACTGGCACCTCATCCGCTGCATGGATGCCCTCTTGCAGCGTTCACAGGCCGGCCGTGCGGTATTCCTGACGTCAGGGGTCGCGCATTTGGGCCGCGCCTATTGGGGCCCTTACGCAGCGTCAAAGGCGGCGTTGGAGGTCCTGGTGCGCACCTATGCCGCCGAAACCGCGACCACGAATGTACGTGCCAATTTGTTCGGGCCGGGACCCACGCGGACGCGCATGTACCTCGGAGCGTTCCCAGGCGCCGATCCATTGACGCTGCCGACGCCCGAAGAGGTCGCCAAGGCGATTCTGCCCCTTTGCCTGCCGAGCTTCACGGAATCGGGCAAGCTCTATGACTATCGCGACCGCAAGCTGAAATCGTTTCAACCTCCGACCTAGCCGACCGTCGTTTGCGCCGATCAGTGCTTGCGCTTCGCGCGACCTTTGTAGGGATTGTCTTTCTCGCGCAACGTCAGGCGGATCGGCGTGCCCGGAAGATCGAAGGTCTCGCGCAAAGAGTTCACCAAATACCGCTTGTAGGCATCGGGCACGGCATCGGCACGAGTGCAAAAAATCACAAAGCTGGGCGGACGACTTTTGGCTTGCGTGATGTAGTTGAGCCGCAACGAGCGCCCCGAAACCGCGGGCGGCGGATGCGCGCTCACGGCATGCTCGAACCAGCGGTTCAGTCCGCTGGTCGGAATGCGCTTGTTCCATACCTCATGGGCGTCAACGATTGCCTGCATCAACCGGTCGAGGCCTTCGCCGGTGAGGCCAGAGACGGCAACCAACGGCACGCCTTTGAGCTGAGTGAGTTTTTCATCGGCCTGTTCGCGCAACTTGCCGATGGCTCCCGCTGTCTGATCCTTCAGATCCCATTTGTTGACGGCAATGACGATCGCTCGGCCTTCCTGCTCAACAATGTCGGCAATGCGTTGGTCCTGCTCTTCGAACGCATTTTCAACGTCGAGCAACACGACTACGACCTCGGCAAAACGCACTGCATTGAGCGCGTCCGCAACTGAAAGTTTTTCCAGTTTTTCGTCGACACGGGAGCGCCGCCGTAGGCCGGCTGTGTCGTAAATCCGAAATTTGTGGCTCTGCCAGACATACTCGACCGCAATTGCGTCTCGCGTAATACCCGCTTCCGGTCCTGTCAGCAGACGCTCCTCTCCGATCAAACGGTTTATCAATGTGGATTTCCCTGCATTGGGCCGGCCGACGATAGCGACGCGGATCGGATGAGCAGCGTTCGGTATGTCGTCGGATTCTTCTGCATCCGCATGCTCGAGCCGCATTGCGCGCAGGGCATCGTAGAGATCGGACATGCCTTCATCATGCTCGGCCGAGATTGGTATCGGCTCGCCAAGGCCGAGCGCGTAAGCCTCGAGCCGACCCGCTTCACCGGAAGTGCCCTCACTCTTGTTAGCAACGAGGACGACCGGTTTGCCCGACTTGCGCGCGACATCCGCGAACGCATGGTCCACAGGAATCGGTCCGGCCCGCGCGTCGATCATGAAGAAGACGGCATCCGCCTGCTCGATCGCCGCTTCGGTCTGGGCCCGCATACGACCGGACAGACTTTCAGGAGCGGACTGCTCCAGTCCGGCGGTATCGATCACAGTGAAGGCGATGTCGCCCAGTCTGCCTTCGCCCTCGCGACGGTCGCGGGTAACACCTGGCCTGTCGTCGACGAGCGCAAGCCGGCGGCCGACCAGCCTGTTGAAGAGGGTCGACTTGCCGACATTGGGGCGGCCGATAATGGCGACTGTGAATGGCATGAATGGGCTGTCCGGCCGCGCGACGCGGCCCAGGTTTTTAGCCTGCTACACGTGTCAGCGCGAGAAGGTGCCGGGCTGCGGCGACGAAGGCCAGGGTGCCGTCGTAGTCTGCTCCTGCGTCGGCCAAGGTGACTGAGCCTGTTGCGGCGCAGGCTGCGGATCCTGCTGGGGCCATGGTGCCATTTTCTGCTGCGATTGGCTCGCGCTCTGCGCGGGCTGCTGCGACGCCGTGCGCGGCTTTGCGGCGCGCTTCGGTTTTGGTTTCGGCTCGGGCGCCGCTGTGGCGGTTTTCTTTTCTGGCTCAGCCTCCTCCGCAGCTTTGTTCTGCTCAGGAGCGGGAGCCTGCAAAGCTTGCGCCGTTTCCGACGGAGGGTGACTGCCTTTCACATATTCGGGTGGGATTCCCTGCGTTACGCCGGGCACGCCCCCGGGGAACAGTTCCTTGCGCTCGCCCGGCAATTTCTTCTTTTCGTTGAGATGGAAAACATCAAGATTGTCCGGATCGAAATTGGCGCAGCCGAAAAGAGCCGGTACGGCTGCCACCAGAACTGTCAGCACGACGACGCGAGTGGTCATACGCATGCGTTCAGCTCTTTCCATCCGCCGTAATCAGCGCCGACAAGACATCCGCACGAGCGCGGACGCTAATCGGGCTCTCGGCATCACCAGCAATCATGTCGATATATTTGCGGGCTGCGGTGACGTCGTGGTTCCTCCAAGCCGACAAAGCGAGCAATTCACGCGCCGTGTGGCGAAAACTCCGCGTCGGCTCGGCAACCGGATCAAGCCGCCGCCGCATGTCGGCCAGCGGCGCCGTGTCGACAAGCAGCAATGCCGCGCGCACCGCGGCCAGATCCTGCCAGATAGTCCCGAGCGAAGCGTCAGCAGAAATTTCGTCGTAGGCTTTCACGGCGTCTGCCGGTTTGGATTGCGCGAGCGCGCCTGCCGCGCGCATGCGCGCGAGCACGCGATAGCCAGCCGGCGCTTCGGCTGCCACCTTCGCGAAGGCCGCCTCGGCCTCGGCTCGCTTGCCTTCTTCGTTCAGTGCGATTGCCGCCTCAAATTCCGCGCCCGCGGCAGCAGCCTTCTTTGCAACCCAATATTCGTATCCGCGCCAGCCAGCCATGCCGGCGACGATCAAGACAGCAAGGGCGATCAAATAGATGCTGTAGCGATCCCACAGCTTTTTGAGCTGCTCGCGCCGGACTTCTTCGTCCACTTCATGAAAAATATCGGCCACGATGGTTCCCAACCGCCTGGCCCACCCCCGGGCCCGAATTGCGCCGTAACCTAGCGATGTGGCGCGCCTAAGGCAAAGCCAAAGGCCGCAATCGTTAATATTTCAGAGCCTTACCGCTTCTTGCTTTTCATTGGATAGACGTGCTCCGGCCCCGGAAAATTCCGCGCGCGGACCTCGGTGGCATAGTCGGAAATCGCCTTTTCGATCCCGGGACCGAGCGTGCCATAGCGCTTGACGAACTTCGGAACACGCGGCGAAAGCCCGAGCATGTCCTCCAGCACCAAAATTTGTCCATCGCAGGCAACACTGGCTCCGATGCCGATGGTCGGGATTGTCACCGCGCCCGTGAGCTTGCGCGCAAGCGGTTCCGCAACCGCTTCGATCACGACAGAGAAGGCGCCCGCTTGTGCGACCGCGATCGCATCCTCCTCGAGGCGCGCCCAGTCGGCTTCATCGCGCCCCTGTGCCCGGAACGAGCCGATCGTATTGATCGCCTGTGGCGTCAATCCGACATGAGCCATGACGGGAACGCCGCGCTCGGCGAGAAATCGGATCGTTTCCGCCATGCGCTTTCCGCCTTCGACCTTGATCGCACCGCAGCCTGTTTCCTTCAGCACGCGTGCCGCGTTCATAAACGCCTGCTCTTTCGATTCTTCGTAAGAGCCGAAAGGCATGTCGACCACGACAAGAGCCCGCCGCGAACCGCGCATCACTGCATGACCTTGCAGAATCATCATGTCGAGCGTGACCGGAACGGTCGTCTCCATTCCGTGCATCACCATGCCGAGCGAGTCGCCCACCAGGATGACATCACAATATTTATCGACAAGGCGCGCGGTGTGCGCGTGATATGAGGTGAGGCACACGATCGGCTCGCCGCCTTTGCGTGCGAGAATGTCCGGCGCGGTAAACCGCCTGATCTCGTCCTGAACCGACACGCGCTACCTCCCAAACACCGGTACGCCGATCACGTAAGGGTGGAACCAGAAGCCGAGCGCAAGGAATATGCCGGCTCCGAGAGCGACGACAATGACGTCGTTCGTCCAGCCAACCGGAGCAGGCTTCGCTGCCGCGCCAACGTCGCCACGACGCTTGGTAGCGATTCGGGCATAAACACCCCAAGCCAGAAACGTCCCAAACAACAGGACGGAACCGAGATCGCCATTCGACAGCAAATGCGCCAGCGCCCAAGTCTTCACGCCGGCCAACATGGGATGCTTGAGCCTGGTCTTGATATGGCTTGGAAAGAATGCGGCGACGACAAAGATCACCGCGAACAGCACCAAACCAATGGTGACATGCCGCATGAAAGCGGGAGGAGACCAAAGCTGAATCAGATCATGGCCACGATATTGCGCGTAGCCCCAAATGATCAGCGCAAGGCCCACAAGTGATACGATCGCGAACAGGCTGCGGTATAGGGGCAACCCTACCCGCTCGATGACGCTGGCGCGCGCCTCGCGAAACGAGACGAACACATGCGTTGCGAGGAAAACCGCCAGACCGAGAATGAGAATGCCTAAACCCATGCTACACTCGCCTTAGTTTATCGCCGCAGTAGAGGATAGCGGCACTCAATGCAAGCCGATCCCAAATAGGTCGCAGCCCAGTGCTTCCAATATATCGGTTTCCGAAATATGCCGTCACGGCGCTTTTGTTTCTATTCGCGGCCGCAGCGCCGGCGCCGGCGCAAGATTGGCCGGGGAAAACCGTACGAATTGTCGTGCCGTTCGGCGCAGGATCGACGCCTGACATCGTAGCGCGCCTGGTAGCGGATGGCCTGCAGACTAAATATCCCACGAGTACGTTCGTCGTAGAGAACAAACCCGGCGCGAGCGGCAACCTCGGCACCGATGCG
>DATBTA010000310.1:0-1846 GCA_036559505.1 Pseudolabrys sp.
GGGCGGATCGTTGCCGCCGATGTCGAGCGCGCGGCGCCCGGCGCCGCACCGTCCGCTATCGCGACCGGTGCGAGCGCGGCGCAGGTCAAGGCGCTGTACGAGGGCATTGCCTACGAAGAGGTGCCGCTCGACTCGATGCGCCGCACCATCGCCACGCGGCTGGTCGAGGCCAAGCAGACAATTCCGCATTTCTATCTCACGGCTGATCTCGATGCCGGCCGGCTGATCGCGATGCGCGAAGAGGCGAATGCCGCCGCGCCGAAGGACAAGTCGGGGCAGCCTGCATTCAAGCTGTCGCTCAATGATTTCATCATCAAGGCGTGGGCGGCGGCGCTGCAGCGCATTCCTGCCGCCAATGCGGTCTGGGCGGGCGACCGTATCCTGCGTTTCCGCAATTCCGATATCGGCATTGCGGTCGCGCTCGACGGCGGGCTGATCACGCCGGTGATCCGCAATGCGGACAGCAAATCGGTCACCGCGATTTCCGCCGAGATGCGAGATCTTGCCGATCGCGCGCGCCAGAAAAAACTCAAGCCGAACGAATATCAGGGTGGATCGAGCGCCATTTCCAATCTGGGGATGTACGGTATTCGCGAATTCTCGGCCATCATCAATCCGCCGCACGCGACCATCCTGGCGGTCGGCGCGACGCGGCGCGCCCCTGTCGAAGCGGCAGACGGTAGCGTGAAGTTCATCAGCCAGATGACCGTCACGCTCTCGTGCGATCACAGGGTGGTGGACGGTGCGCTGGGGGCCGAGCTGCTCGCCTCGTTCAAGGATTTCATCGAAAAACCCGTAACAGCTTTGGTGTAATCAGGAGTAGGCAATGGCTGGCGAAAGGCCGGATGTGCTGATGGTCGGTGCCCGCAAGCCCGTGATGATGAAGGGCTTCGAGGGCAAGGTGAATCTCCATCACTGGCTTGAACTCAAGGACAAGGATACCTTCGTCAAGGAAAACGGCGGCAAGATCCGCGCGATCGCGATCGCCTATACCGCCAACAAGGTCGACGAAAATTTTCTGAAGCAGTTTCCAAAGCTCGAGCAGGTGTCGAGCTTCGGTGTCGGCTACGATCATATCGATGCCAAATGGGCCGGCGCTCACGGCATCATCGTCACAAATACGCCCGATGTTCTCAACGAAGAAGTGGCGGATACAGCGATCGGCCTGCTCCTTTGCACGGTGCGCGAATTTCCTCAGTCCGAGCGTTTTCTGCGCGCAGGGAAATGGCCGCAGGGACACTATCCGCTCACCAAGGCAACGTTGCGCGATCGCACCGTCGGCATAGTCGGAATGGGCCGGATCGGCAAGGCCATCGCCCGGCGGCTTGAGGCGTTCGGCGTGGCGGTCGTCTATCACAGCCGAAATCCGCAATCCGGCGTGACGTACAAATACTACCCGAAGCTTCTCGACATGGCCCGCGATGTCGATACGCTCATGGTGATCGTGCCCGGAGGGCCTTCGACCCAGAATATGATCAACGCTGAGGTGCTGAAAGCGCTTGGGCCGCGCGGTGTTGTCATCAACATGGCGCGCGGCTCGGTGGTCGATGAGCCTGCCTTGATCGAGGCCCTGAAAAACCGCACGATCTATTCTGCCGGTCTCGACGTTTTTGCCAAAGAGCCGCACGTGCCGAAGGAACTGATCGAGATGGACCACATCGTGCTCTTTCCCCATCTCGGCTCGTCCACCGAGGTCACGCGTGCCGCGATGGATCAGCTAGTGGTCGACAACGTTCTGGCTTGGGCGGCCGGCAAGCCGCCATTGACGCCCGTGTCGGAAACACCGTGGCCGCCGAAGCGTTCGTAACGCGACCGCCTTGCGCGGGTGTTGGATGATTGTGACGCG
>DATBTA010000311.1:0-8667 GCA_036559505.1 Pseudolabrys sp.
GTGCAGGCCCCGCAGATGCCGTGCTCGCAGCCGATATGGGTCCCCGTCTGGCCACAGTCCTCGCGGATCGCATCAGCGAGGGTGCGCCGCGGCTCGACTTCGATCGGATAGCCGCGGCCGTTGATATTGAGCGTGATCGCGGCTTTCTGGCTCATGCGGCCTCCCCCGCATTGCGGATAGCGGCGCGAATGCGCTGCGGTGTCGCCGGTATCTCGTCGATCTCCACTCCGAATGGGGACAGGGCATCGTTGACCGCATTGATGACCGCGGCGGGCGCGCCGATGGTTCCGCCTTCGCCCAGCCCCTTAGCCTTGGTGATCGAGTTCGCGCTCGGGGTCTCGATATGATGCAGTTCGATCGGGGGAATTTCATGCGCGGTTGGAGGCAGGTAGTCGGCGAGCGTAGCCGTGAGAATTGCACCGCTGTCGTCGTAGATGATTTCCTCAAGCAGGGCGTTGCCAATGCCCTGCGCGATGCCGCCATGCACCTGCCCCTCGGCGATCATCGGGTTGATGATGCGCCCGGCATCCTCAGCCACAAGGAATTTTTCGACCTTTACATGGCCGGTCTCGACGTCGACATCGACGATCGCGACATGGCACGCATTGGAGAATGTGCCCGGCGGGTCGTAATGACCGGTTTCAGTGAGGCCGGGCTCGATGTCGCCTTTGAACCGATGCGTCTGCGTATAGGCTTCGCGGGCGAGTTTTGCGATCGCGATAGTTTTATCGGTGCCAGCGACCCTCGCCATTCCGTCCGTGAGCACGATGTCGTCGGTTGCAGCCTCGAGCAGGTGACTGGCCATTTTAATGAGCTTGGTCCGGATTTTCTGTGCGGCAATCAGGGTTGCGCCGCCTGAAATCACCAGCGAGCGGCTGGCGAAGGTCCCCCATCCATAGGGCGCCCGATCAGTGTCACCATGCACGACCTTTATCATTTCGGGCGTGATGCCAAGTTCGTCGGCGATGATTTGCGCCAACGTGGTGCGCAGACCTTGACCGTGCGGCGATGAGCCGATGCGCGCCTCGACGAAACCGGATGGATCGACGGTGATGATGACCGTTTCCCAGCCGGGCGTGATCTCCATGCCGCGCGCCGCGAAAGCCGGACTGCCGTAGCCAGTTCGCTCGGAAAATGTCGCGAAGCCGATGCCGAGATAGCGGCCCTTGGCGCGCGCCGCGGCCTGACGTTTACGAAAGGCGGAGACATCGATCGCCTTCACCGCCATTTCCAGCGTCTCCTTGTAGGTAGCCTCGTCATATTCGAGGCCCATCGCCGACTTGTAGGGAAATTTGTCAATGAGGTTGCGGCGGCGGATGTCGACCGGATCAAGAGTGAACGCGCGTGCCGCCTTGTCCATCAGCCTCTCGAGCGTGAAGGTGATGACCGGTCGCGATACGCCGCGATAAGGCGCCATCGTGCAGGTGTTCGTGATCACGCCGCGCGCGAGGCACTGGTACTGCTGCACATCGTAAGGGCCGGGCATTTCCGCCATGGCCATCAAGGGCTCGACCCCGCACGTCGTCGGAAAACACGAATAGGCGCCGATATTTGAGACGATGTCCGCTCTCAGCGCGAGCAGCTTTGCATTCTTGTCGAAGGCGCCCTCCAGTGTGATGTACTGGTCGCGCGAATGGAACGCCGCGATCAGATTCTCGCGGCGATCTTCCGTCCAGGCGACGGAGCTTTTGAGCTTTCGCGCCAGCCAGACCAAGACGACATATTCGCCGGGGAGCGACATTTTCTGTCCAAACCCGCCTCCGACGTCCGGCGCGATCACGCGCAAATCGGACTCCGGGATGCCGAGCACATCGCAGATGGCCGTACGGGTCAGGTGCGGCATCTGCGTGCTGCAGGTCAACGTAACACGCCCGGTCGCTGCGTCGTATGCAGCGTGGCCGCCGCGCGGCTCCATGGGAGTTGCGTTTTGTCGACGCGACCGCGCTTCGACCTTGACGACCTTGTGGGCGTTTTCCCAGACGGGATCGAAGCCGGGTGTCTTGACCTTGCCTTCGAGGATGACGTTGCCGGGCGCCTCGACGTGCACCTGGGGCGCTCCGTTCTCGAGTGCAGCGCGTGCATCGGCCACGGAAGGCGTTTCGTCGATCGAGACTTCGACCTCGTCAACGATGTCTTCGGCCTCTTCCTCGCTCTGTGCCACAACGGCTGCAACAGGTTCGCCGATAAAGCGCACCGCGCTGTCCGCAAGCACCGACTGGCCGACCGGCTTGTAATTAAACTTGTGCAGCATCGGAGTGATCTTTTTTACGCCGGCAAGATCGGCCGCCGTGATAACCATCGTTCCATTTGGTGCCGCGATACTTCTCAATTTTCCGGCGGCGGCGGGGCTGCGCACGAAACGAACCCAATGAGCGGCGAGGGCATCCGCAGTAAAGCGGCCTTGGCCTGTTATGAGTGCGGGATCCTCGAGCCGTCGAATGGCGCGGCCGACCCAGGTCATGCCTGAGCCTTGGGTCCCATGCGCGCTCATGAGGTGCTGCCCTCCAGTGCGCGGCGGACCACTGCTCGCACGAGATCCCGTCGATATTCGGCGGTGGTTTGGTGATCCTCAAGCGGATCGATAGCCGCGGCGGCAGCCGCAGCGGCAGTGCGGAAAAGTTTATCGCCTGGCGCCTGGCCATTGAGGGCGGCTTCGGCCTCGGGGATGCGGCGTGGCGATGGCTCTGCGCCACCGAGACCGACACGTGCATCGGCGATTTTTCCGCCCTGCAGGCGATACGTGACAAGCGATGCCGCCATCGCGAAGTCGCCGGCGCGGCGGCTGAATTCGTTAAAACCAAACCTGGCGTCATTCGCCAGCAGCGGCAGCCGCGCTTCGACCAGCAGTTCGTCTTCCGCAAGAGCTGTCGACATGATGCCGGTGAAAAAATGTTTTGCCGCAATCGCTCGCTCACCGCGTGTGCTCTTGGCAATGAGCGTAGCGTCAAGTGCGGCTGCGACGAGGCACCATTCCGAGGCGGGATCGGCATGCGCCAGGCTGCCGCAGAACGTGCCGCGCATGCGTATCGGGTAGTGCGCGATATGGCGGGCGACGGTGCTCAGCAATGTGCCGAGCGGATTTTCAGTGACCGGTTTGTGAAACGCGGCATGGCGCACGCAGGCACCGATCGCAAGCACCTTGCCGTCATTCGAGATCTTGTCGAGGCCGGCGACGTCGTTGATGTCGACGAGATGGGCGGGCTTTGCCAGCCGGAAGGCCATGATCGGAACGAGACTTTGGCCCCCGGCCAATACCCGGCCATCCTGCGGGGCGACTTTCGCCAGAATCTTGAGCGCCTCGTCGAGGGTCTTCGGCGCATGGCGGATAAACGGCGCAGGCTTCATTATTAAACTTTCAAGCGCGGCCGGGAGCTAATTATTTGTATGCAAACGATAAAGCGCTGCCTTGGATTGTCAAACGGGCCTATGACGAAACGCTGCAATAGTTCGGGCACGACACGAGCTTTTTCTTTGAAATCGTCAAATTCATAGTCTATTTGCTGACGCTCGGGGGAGTCGCAAAAGGGGGCCGGGGATGTCGTTGACAAGACTTATCGTGGCAGCCTGCTTGCTCGGCAGCCTGGTGGCGGCTGGTCCTGGGCTGGCGCAGAATGGCGAGCGGCCGGACAAGGTCTCATTCTATTTCGCCGCTCATGAGGATGACTGGCAGCTGTTCATGAATCCGTCCGCTTTCGAGGACGTTGTCGGCGGCGCCGCAAAAACCGTTTTCATCCATCTCACTGCTGGCGATGCCGGTCTCGGCATCGGCCTCGGCGGCCGCAAGCATCCGTTTTATTTGGCACGTGAAAACGGCGCCGAAGCCGCGATCCGCTTCATGGCTAACATGGATTCAGCGCCCGCCGAGCGTCTTGTTGCGTCGATGACGTTCAACGGACATTCGATCCACCGTGTGAGCTATCGCAATACGGTCGGATATTTTTTGCGCGTGCCGGACGGCCACTGGTCGGGCGATGGATATTATGAAACCGGTTTCGCGTCGCTCAGGCGGCTGGCCAGCGGCGAGAATGATATCCTGCGCGCCGTGGACGGGTCGGCGACCTACCACGGCTGGGATGACCTGGTTGCGACGTTGCGAACGATCATTTCCTACGAGCGCGGTGCGGCCGCTCTTATTCAGGTCAACGTCGCTGAAACCAATGCCCGGATCAATCCGAAGGACCACTCCGATCATCTCATGACCGCAAAGGCTGCGCTCGACGCGGTGAAGGACGCGACGTGCGTCCGGCGTGTCTACTACATTGACTATGCCAGCTCGCAGCTGCCAGAGAACCTCGAGGCTCAAAAACGGGATATGGAAAGTTCGGTCCTCGCCGTCACGCTTGCAGGCGTCCAGGCTTTCGACCACAGCACGTCATGGCATCACTATGACGGATCGTTCGTCGGACGGAACTATTTCCGCGTCCAGGCGCCGACGGGTCGATGCGATTCACGGCACACGGCGTTTGCGACAGCCCCGCAGTAGACGCACTTCCTGAATCCGAGTCCGCTACGCCCCGCGACTTCACGATGGGGTGATTGCTGCGCTGTTATTTGTCGTGACCTCGGTCGATTGCGCTAGACTGGCGGCGAGTATTTGTTTCGCAACCAAATCCACCTTGACCCGTTCTCGTCTGGTCACTGCTTACCGCGGCAACCGATTGGCGGCGCCCGATGCGCTACGCAGATGTTCCTGTCGCATTGCAGACGCGCCGTGTCCTGTCCGTCGATGCGGTCCGCGGATTCAGCATTTTCTGGATCATTGGCGCCGACGGTGCGGTGATAGCTCTTGAGCGGATGCTGCGCGGCAAAGGCCCGGTGCTCAGCTCCGCGGGCGAATTTCTCGGCACACAAATAACCCATGCCGACTGGGAAGGCTTCCGTTTCTACGACTTCATCTTCCCCCTGTTCATTTTCATCACGGGTGTTTCGATTGTGCTCGCATTGCCGCGGCTGGTCGAGCGCGAGGGAAGGGCGAAAGCCCATCTGCACGTGCTGCGGCGTGCGCTTCTCTTGTATGTGCTGGGCATCATCTATTATGGCGGTGTCGGCCAGCAGCTGAGCGACATACGCTTCGTCGGCATCCTGCAGCGTATAGCCGTCTGCTATTTGTTTGCGTCGATTCTTTTTCTCAATCTCGACTGGCGTGGTCTGGTTGGCACGGTTATCGCGTTGCTGGCGGGCTATTGGGCGCTGCTCACATTCGTGCCGGTGCCCGGGTTTGGTGCCGCCTCGTACCAGTCCGAAACGAACCTCGCCAACTGGATCGATCTTCACTATCTGCCGGGACGGTTGTGGGACGAGACGCGCGATCCGGAAGGATTGCTAAGCACGCTGCCGGCGATCGCCACGTGTGTGCTCGGCGTGCTGGCCGGGCTATTGCTCAAGGACGAGCGAATCCCGCCCGGGCAAAGAACATCATGGCTCATCGCGGGCGGCATCGCGATGATTGCCGCCGGCTATCTGTGGGGTCTGCATTTTCCGATCATCAAGGCGATCTGGACGTCTTCGTTTGTGCTGATTGTCAGCGGTTACAGCATGATACTGCTCGCCGTTTCGCACCAGGTTATCGATGTCTGGGAATGGAAATCCTGGGCCATGCCCTTCGTGTGGATCGGAGCGAATGCGATCTTGCTGTATTTCCTCAACGGGATTGTCGGGTTCGCGCCGTTGGCGTTTCGACTGATAGGCGGCGACGTCGCGCTCTGGATCAGCAGCGTAACAACGTCGGGAACAGGCGCATTTCTGGGGCACATTCTCGGGCTTGCGTTCGCAATCGCGCTCGCCGGGTTTCTCTACCATCGCAGGATTTTCCTGCGCGTGTAGAGTTCAGGTCCCGACCTTGAGCTCGGACACGAGCGCGCGCAGGGCGGCGACCGTTGAAGGAGCCACACTCTTTCCCGTGCGCGGATTTTCCGACGGGATATTTTCGATTGTCATCGTAAATCGGGCGGTGTCGGCGTCGACCGTTATCGTGTGGGTGTTGCGTGTGACGCCTGGATCGGCCCAAATTTCAAGCTGAGTACGATCCGGCCCGATTCCCGCAAGGCTGAGTGCCGCTGCGACATTGACATTGGTGGGGAATCCGCGGGCGCCTTCGCGCGCGCTGCCGTCGAACACCTTCAATGGCTCCTTCAACCCGGTCACCGAAATTCCCCGCTCGCGCAGATAGGGCGCGCCGTCGAGTCCCGCGGGCGGCTTGCGCGTCACCATCTTGACTGAATGGATCGTCCCTTCGGCCGCGGCGCGAACCGCATCGAGGCCGATGAGTGCTCCGGTCGGCACAAGTATCCGCGCGCCTTTCTGGCGCGCGCGATCGACGAGGTCGCCGTTTTCCAGCAATTGAGCAACCGAAAGCGGCATGAAAATGCGGCCTTTGTCGATGGCGCTGAGCGCGACGTCGCGGAACAGGGCGGGCGGCAGGCATTCGACGACGATGTCACAGTCGTTTGCGAGTTCGGTGGCCTTGCAGACGGGAATGTCACTGCCGACCTGCGGCAGTGCCCGTTGCGCCTTTTCCGCGTCGCGCACGGCCACGGCTGCAAGGGTGAGACCCGGGACGCCCACGATCAGGCGTTTTGCTACCTCGAGTCCGACCGCGCCGAGACCGGCGAGGCCGACACGCAGCGTCTTCTTGTTATTCGTTTGTGTCATTTCTTCCGGCCGGTGAAGCTCGGTTTGCGTTTTTCCATGAAGGCGCGGACGCCCTCGGCATAGTCCGGTGTCAGGCTCGCCGCCCGCTGCGAGTCGCGCTCAAGATCGAGTTGAGCGTCGAGTGTATTTCCTGAAGACGCATTGAGCGCGTGTTTGTTCAAAGCCAGCCCTTGTGTCGGTGCGGCGGCAAAATGCTCGCAAAGCTTCTGCGCCTCGCTGGCGAGCGCCGCGTCGTCAACGCATTTCCAGATCAGGCCCCATTGTTGGGCCTTCTCCGCCGTCAACGGCTCGGCCAGAAGCGCAAGCCCGCGTGCCCGGGCATCGCCGACAAGCCGTGGAAGAAACCATGTGCCACCCGAATCCGGCACAAGTCCGACACGCGCAAATGACTGAATAAAACTGGCCGATCGGGCGGCCAGCACGATGTCGCAGGCAAGCGCGATATTGCAGCCGGCACCGGCGGCGACGCCATTCACCGCGGCAACAACGGGAAAGGGTAGGGCGCGCAGCTTGCGGACCAGCGGATTGTAGTGTGCCTCCAGGGTGCCGCCGAGCACGACCGTCTCGCCTGGTTTTGCGAGCCGGTCGCTGAGATCCTGTCCCGTGCAGAAGCCACGTCCGGCGCCGGTGATCAACAGTGCGCGGCAACTTTCGTCAGTCTCCGCCTCGTCGATAGCCCTGCGCAAGGCCTGATGCATCGCCTCGTTGAAGGCGTTGAGCTTGTCGGGTCGGTTGAGCGTGACGGCGCGATATCCACTGCGGACGTCGACGATAACCGGTGTCTCGGGCGTCATGACTTTTCGAGAAACCGGTCGAGTTTGCCGATTTCGTCCTTCCTGTCCTCGAAGTCTTCCGCGATACGTTCGTAAAGCCGGGCCGCAGCTTGCAGCATATCCCGTTCGGGAAATTCTTCGCCGACGAACGCCGCAATTTCATCCAGCTCGGCGACCCAGCGATAGGCTTTCGAATACATGCTGGGCACCTGGTTCGAGAGATAACGAAGGAGGTCCGGGCGACTTTCGGCGAGCTCCGCCTTCAGCGCTTCGGCCGAGCCGCCGCGGCTTGCAGCCAGCATCATGGCCGTGCCGAGTGCGGTGAATCCCTTGGTGATGCCGGCATAGGACATCTTGAGCGCCGATGCTGCCGTCAGCGGCCCCTCGAGAACGCGAACGATCAACCCGAAATCATTGAGCCGTGCGACATCCTTTGCGGATGGGCCCGACACGTAGATTTTTGTGTTGGTGCTGCCTGGTTTCGGCGGCGGCCCGATGATACCGGCGCCGACGAAAGGACAGCCGGTCTTGGCGATCACATCGGCGATCTTCTGCATCGTCGGCGGGCTGACCGCATTGCATTCGACATAGATCGGCTTTCTGTTGGCCGCGGTCAGGACAGGCACGAGGCGGGATGCGAGGCCGAGCGCGTCGCCGGGTGGAACAATCGAGAGAAAAAAATCGGCTTCCGCGAGCGCACGTTCTTCCACCGGCTGCATGCCGGCCTCACGCGCGCGTTTGACGCTTTCCTCGCTGCGGCCTGCAAGCGAGGTCAGCACGGTGACTTTGTTCTCCGTCAGGCGGCGGCCGACCCCGGCGCCCATATTGCCCGGCGCGATAACGACAACGGTAGGGGCCGCACTCATGATCCGGTGACTCCACCGTCGAGATTGATGCTCTGGCCTGTAACGAAGGCGGAGGCCTCCGACGCCAGGAACAGCACCGCTCCGACCAGATCTTCGGGCACTTCCGCACGCGGCACGCATTGCATGGCGATGATGCGCTCCTTCTGGGTCGGCGTGACCGTCTTGCGCTCGATCTCGGTGAAGGTTGCGCCCGGCAGAATAGCATTCACCGTGATGTTGTCGGGGCCTAGTTCGCGCGCCATCGACAGGCTCATGCCCGCGAGCGCGGCTTTGGTGGCGATGTAGTGCAGGTAATTCGGCCGCCCGAGGCGTACGGCGCCGGAGGCTATATTGATGATGCGGCCCCACTTGGCGCGCCGCATCGCGGGCAGCACAGC
>DATBTA010000312.1:0-3340 GCA_036559505.1 Pseudolabrys sp.
CCGCTGACGGCGCTCGCGCTCAAGCAAGGCGGCTACGACTGGGGGTTCCTCGCCTATGCCGTCGGGTTCGGCGGCTCGATGATCTGGTTCGGCTCCTCCGCAGGCGTCGCTCTTTCGAACCAGTATGCGGAGGCAAAATCGGTCGGCCTGTGGCTGCGCCACGGCTGGTACATCGCGGTCGCCTACGTGATTGGATTCTTCGTCATGCTGGCTTTGCTCGGATGGCACCCCGACGCTCCGCATTGAACGCAAAAACGCATTGAATGGGTGCGGCGCCGTAAAATTTTACCGGCGCATGGCCCTCGCAAAGCCGCTGTGTTTATTAAAAACCGAGCGACTCAAGCCAGCACTTTTTAGCGGCGGGACGGTACAAGCCGCTCATGGGACAAACCTCCTTGCACTTCGCCGCCATCTGGTTCTCCGCATGGGGAGCGCTGATGACTTACAACAGGATTTCACACGAGCCTGCACATGCGCCGGGCGCGTTTCACGGGCCCGACTGCCCGCAGTGCGGCGAGGCAATGTGGCTGGCACTTATTGAGCCGGACAAACCCGACCACGACCGTCGCACGTTCGAATGTGCGAGCTGCGACCGCGTCGAAAAGGTTGTGGTGAAGTACCGGTAGCCGCCCGCACGGCGGCGACACATTTCAACAGCACTTGAAATGTCTATTGACCGGGTCCGGTCATTTCAATAATCATTGAAGCATGAAGAAGCAGAGCGCCGTCTCGATTCTGGCTGCCCTGGCGCAGGACAGCAGGCTCGATGCCTTCCGCCTGCTGGTCGAGGCGGGTCCGCAAGGAATGCCCGCGGGACACCTGGCCGCCAGCCTGGAGCTGACACCGAATGCCCTGACTTTTCATCTCGACCGGCTGCGCGATGCCGGGCTGGTCACGGTCCGACGCGAAGGCCGTTCGATGATCTATGCGGCCCAATTCGAGACAATGAACAAGCTGATTTCGTATTTGACCGATCAATGCTGTCAGGGCCGTCCCGAGCTTTGCAGACCAGGCACCGGCAAAGTCAGGCGACGGGCCCTTGCGTCGTCATGAGGGATGTCGTGGCCGAAAAACCTTTTAATGTTCTCTTCCTCTGCACCGGAAATTCGGCACGCTCGATCCTGGCCGAGGCGATCCTCAACAAGGTCGGCGCGGGAAAATTCCAGGCCTTCAGCGCGGGCAGCCAGCCGAAAGGCCAAGTGCATCCCGAAGCAAGAACGCTGCTGCAGAGTCTCGGGTATGACACGCGCGGCTTTCGCTCCAAGTCGTGGAACGAATTCGCCAAACCCGGCGCGCCCGCGCTCGATTTCGTCTTTACCGTCTGCGACAACGCCGCCGGAGAAGCCTGTCCGCTCTGGCCCGGACAACCGATGACCGCGCACTGGGGGATTCCCGATCCTGCGGCCGCCACCGGATCGGCCGCGGAGATTTCGCTGGCATTCAAGGACGCTTACCGGATGCTGTCGCAGCGGATCGGTGTTTTCGCCGCGCTTCCCCTCCGCTCTCTCGACCGGATGAGTTTGCAGGCCAAGCTCAAGGACATCGGACGCCTGGAGAGCGCAACCGTTTCGGTGAAAGAACCAGGCTGATGGCATCGGCTGCGCAAAAAGCCGCGGCCGAATTCACCGGCACAGCCTTTCTTCTCGCAGCCGTTGTCGGCTCAGGCATCATGGCGCAACGCCTGGCCGGCGGGAACGTCGCGCTGGCGCTGCTTTGCAACACGCTTGCGACCGGCGCAATCCTCCCGGTGATCATCCTGATGTTCGGCGGCGTTTCCGGCGCCCACTTCAATCCCGCGGTCAGCATCGCATTCGCACTGCGCGGCGAGCTTCCCTGGCGCATGGCCAGCCTCTACGTGTCCGTTCAGATTGCCGCGGCCATCGCCGGCGCATGGGTCGCGCACGCCATGTTCGAGCTGCCGGTGTGGCAAATCTCGACCACCGTTCGCTCGGGGCCGGGTCAGTGGCTCGCGGAAGGCGTCGCCACGTTCGGCTTGCTGCTCACGATTTTCGGTTGCCTCGCCCGCGCGCCCGCCGCCGTTCCCTACGCCGTTGGACTCTACATCACCTCGGCGTACTGGTTCACGGCCTCGACGTCATTTGCAAATCCCGCAGTGACGATTGCGCGCTCGCTCTCGGACACCTTTGCGGGCATCGCGCCGGCCGGGATTGTCCCATTCGTGTCGGCCCAGTTTGCCGGAATGCTTTGCGCGATCGCGCTTGCGCGCTGGCTTTGGGAGGCAGATGCGTCTGCACGAGCCGGACCTAAACCACGCCGGCAATAGTCCGCTGATCGCAGACCTCAGACCGGGCGCTCGCCCTTCACCGTGACGCGCGTGCCCGAGCGCGTGTGCGGCCAGTAGTCCCACATCGCCCGATGCTGCGCGCAGCGATTGTCCCAGAAGGCGATCGCGTTCTCGGTCCAGCGGAAGCGGCACTGGAACAGCGGATTTTCCGCGTGCTGGTAGAGATAGCTCAAGATCGCGTCGCTCTCGTCGCGTGGAATGCCGACGATGTGCGACGTGAAGCCGCGATTGACATAGAGCGCCTTCTTTTGCGTCACGGGATGCGTGCGCACGACCGGATGCTCGGCGCGCGGATAGCTCGGCTTGTCGGCAACGCCGGTGTTCGCATAAAGCCCGCGATAGACCAGTTCGCCGTCGTGAACCGCCGTCAGCCCCTTGAGATAAGTCTTCATGCGGGCCGACAGCGCGTCGTAGGCGGCATACATGCTCGCGAACAATGTGTCGCCGCCGCTCGGCGGACATTGCTTGATATAGAGAATGCTGCCCATCGGCGGCTCGAGGTCGCAGGACACGTCGGTGTGCCAGCCCTCCCCGTTCGCGCGCGGACTGTTCTTGTCGGCGTAGATTTTCATCAGCGCGGGCTCGCCCGGCTCGTGCGGCGCGGCCGGATGGACGTGCAGCTCGCCGAACAGCCGGCCGAAAGCCAGATGCTGCTGCGGCGTGATGTGCTGGTCGCGAAAGAAGATGACAATGTTCTCGGCCAGCGCCCGGTGGATCTCGTCCACCGTCCGGTTGGACAGCGGCTTGGCGAGATCGACGCCATCGATCTCCGCGCCGATGATCGGGGTCAGCTTGTCGACGCCGATCGTCTCGTAAGGCTGCGATGCGCCGGCATCATGCCGAATGCGCGGGCCGTCCTTGCCGCTCAGCGAGCTCATTGGAACCTCCCGGCAAAATCCCGTTTACCCGCGATGGTAGCGCGGGCACGCGCGAGCGCAATGCCCAGCGGTAAGGAATGCGACCGCGTTTCGAGACTCAATGGTTGCCGTGAGCTAAAATTCTTAAGGCGTCGAGCATTATCGCCGGGATCAAGCA
>DATBTA010000313.1:0-3548 GCA_036559505.1 Pseudolabrys sp.
TCCTGTTCCCGTTGCAGGGCCAGCACCCGGAGCGCGTGTTCACCTATGTCGCGGTCTACGGCAACAAGCGCATGAAGATCGTGCGCGGCCAGCGTTACCCGCTGACGATCAACGGAGCCAAGGCGGCATGGCAGCGGATGCGGGCCAAGGCGGGCGTGAAGGATTTCCGCTTCCATGATTTCCGCCACGACCTCGCAACCAAGCTGCTGCGCGACACTGGCAATCTGAAGCTCGTGCAGCGGGCACTCAATCACCGCGACATCAAATCGACGCTGCGATACGCGCACGTCTTGGACGGCGACATCGCCGCTGCGGTCGAGCGTGTGGCAAAATCCAGAACAAAATCCAGAACCCGGCTGCGTGAGGTCGGTTAGGGCCGATGGCAAGGGCATTCCGGCAACACGCCCACGACCTTCCAGATGTCGTTCGCGGCGACGCTTGCCCTCATCGCCGCATATCAGCACGGCCTTCCATGGCGGCCAGACCATGACAGCCAGCTCAGCACGCGCATGGCGTTATGGGGCGTCCGCGAGGTGACAAGCCTGATCCTCGCTTCGTTGGTGGCGGGCCTCGCGACCACGCCCTACGCTGCGTACCATTTTCACCGGCTCGCGCCCTATGGCGTGCTGGCCAACCTGCTCGCCATGCCCGTGGTTTCGGCAGTGGTCATGCCGATGGGCATTCTCGGAGTGCTGAGCATGCCCTTCGGTTTCGATGCAGCATTTTGGCAAATGATGGGGCAGGGGATCGATTGGATGAATGCGGTTGCCCTGTGGGTAGCATCGCTTCCGGGTGCCGTCGGACGCATGCCGGCCTTTGGAATCGGCCCGCTCCTTTTGGGGACCGCAGGGCTGCTGTTCATTTGCCTCTTGCGCACGCCGTTGCGTTGGAGCGGCGCTCTCGTTGCCGCGGGCGCGATCGCCTGGGCGCTGGCGACTCCCCAGCCTGACATTCTGGTGGCCGGCGACGGACAAACGGTGGCATTTCGCGGCAAGGATGGCCGGCTCGCTGTCCTGCGCGCCGGACGTGACACCTTTGCCATCAAAGAATGGTTGGCCGCCGACGCCGATGCGCGAACGCCCAAGGATACGAGTCTGGGCAACGGCGTCACCTGCGATGCGGTCGGCTGTATCGGCCGGCTCGGCGATAATCGCTTGATATCGATGGCCACGGGAATCGAGGCATTCGCCGAGGACTGCGCGCGAGCGGCAGTGGTGATCTCTGATCGCGAGTCGCCCGCCGACTGCAATACGATGCTGGTTGATCGCGCGATCTGGCAGTCCTACGGCGCGGTCGCGCTACGCTGGACGGGCGACCGTTTTATGCAGACGGTCGCGCTTCCGCGGAGCCAGGACCGGCCATGGACGCATCGCGCGAGGGCCATTTCCGAAAATGCCGACCCCATGCGCCGTCAGCCGCCGCGCGGGGCCGAGCCGCGTCAAGACGATCTTACGCCGGACGATTAGTAGCGCCGGAAAAGTCCTACGAGCTTGCCCTGAATACGCACACGGTTCGGCGGTAGAATCCGGACCTCGTAGGCGGTATTGGCGGGCTCGAGTGCAATCGATGCGCCGCGGCGGCGAAAGCGCTTGAGCGTCGCCTCCTCGTCGTCGATGAGCGCTACAACGATGTCGCCAGTATCGGCGGCCTCGGATTTGCGGATCAGCGCGATGTCGCCGTCGAGAATTCCTGCTTCGATCATGCTGTCGCCGCGCACTTCAAGCGCGAAATGCTCCCCGGCTGACAACAAATCCGGTGGCATGTTGATGATATGGCTGCGGGTCTGGATTGCTTCGATCGGCGTGCCGGCGGCGATGCGGCCCATGACCGGCACGGCGACCGGCCGGCCGCCATCGTCATCGGACGTCGTGCGCACGCGGCCAAGGTCGCCCTCGATGACGCTCGGCGTAAATCCGCGCGAGCGGGCGGAGCCAAGGCCGTGGCCAACCGAATCCGGCAGTTTGATCACCTCAATCGCGCGAGCCCGGTTCGGCAGCCTCCTGATGAACCCACGCTCCTCCAAGGCGGTAATAAGCCGGTGAATGCCGGATTTTGACCGCAGGTCGAGGGCGTCCTTCATCTCGTCGAAAGAGGGGGGCACGCCGGCCTCGGTCAGCCGCTCGTGGATGAAACGCAGGAGTTCGAACTGCTTGCGGGTCAGCATCTGTCTCTCCCCGTCAGGCCGACCCCATAGGGTCCAAGCCAGAAACAAATCATGAACGGACACTATATGTTCGATATGTGTTCCGCAACTGTTTAATTTGGAGTGAAAAACTCGAAAGGCCGCTAAAGGCCTAGCTTAAGGATGACGCACTCTGACCCGGCCACGGCCGCGGGGGCGTGCGCCTCCCGAATCACCAGGCAGTCAGCCCTGGCGAGTGGCGCCATCAGGGAACTGTCCTGGGACGGCAGCGGGGTGGCCACCAGGCCCTCGGGACCATCCGCCAAGGTGGCCCGCAAGTAGTCGGCTCGCTCGTCATTGGCCGGGAGGTTGCCCCCAAGGCGCGCCCGCTCCGGCCGCAGTTCAACGTCACTACGGCCGGAAAGGCGTCTGATCAGGGGCACCAGAAACAGGAAGGCGCAGACATACGACGAGACGGGATTTCCCGGAACGCCCAGGACCTGCATCGCATCCAACCGGCCGTGCATCATCGGACGGCCCGGACGCAGTGCGACGCGCCAGAACGACAGGTCGAGACCCTCGGCAGCGAGCGCGCGCTGCACGAGGTCATGCTCGCCGACCGAGGCGCCGCCCGACGTGACAAGAATATCGGCACCCCATTCACGCGCTCGCCTGATCGCCTTGGTGATGTCCTCGACGCGGTCCCGCGCAATGCCGAGATCGTGGGCGTCCGCGCCCTCGGTACGCGCAAGCGCAATGAGCGCAAAGCCGTTGGAATAGACGATCTCACCGGATCGAGGCGCGCCGCCAGGCGGCACCAATTCGTCGCCTGTCCCCAGCACGGCAACTTTCGGCTGGCGGTACACGCTGACATTGGGGTGGTTCATAGCCGCCGCAAGCATGACGTCGCGATCGGTCAGCCTGCGGCCTTTCCGAAGCAGCACCTCGCCTTGCGTAAAATCGATGCCCTGATTGCGGACATTGCGGCCTTTTGCGGCCGACTTCTGAACGGTGACGTTGTCGCCTTCGCGAGAAGTCAGCTCCTGGATTACGACGGTGTCGCTGCCATCCGGCATGACACCGCCGGTGAAGATCCGGGCGGCTTGACCTGCTGCGATCCGTTCGGGGAACGGGTGGCCGGCGGCAACTTCGCCAATCACTTTGAGCGTAGCGGGTGCCGTCGCAACATCGTCGGCGCGCACCGCATATCCGTCCATTGCGGAGACTGCGGCTGGCGGCTGCGTCCGCAGCGCGGCCATGTCTTCGGCAAGCACGCGCCCGCGCACACGATCGAGCGGGACCGTTTCGACCGGCAATGGTTTGGCATCAAAGAGGACGAGCCGAAGCGCTTCGGCAACCGGCATCAGGGCCATGATACGCCTAGCCCCCCGCGTTCCATTCACCCGATTTGCCACCGCTTTTGTGC
>DATBTA010000314.1:0-13171 GCA_036559505.1 Pseudolabrys sp.
ACTATCCGAACGTCGTGCGCGGCATATTCAACACGCTCGGTATTGGCGTTATTGGCGGCGCAGCGGCTGTCGCGTGTTACACTGCCATCGCGCTCGCGGTGCACCGGTGGAATTCCGGCTGGACGCGCCTTGTCGACTACCTCGTGATGGTGCCACGCGCGATGCCGGGCCTCGTTGCCGGTCTTGCGCTACTATGGGTGTTCCTGTTCGTCCCGTTCCTGTCGCCGCTCAAGTCGACGATGGTCTCGATCTGGCTCGCCTATTCAATCGTCTGGCTTGCCTACGGCATGCGGCTCGTCTCCGGCACATTGCTGCAGGTCGCTCCGGAACTTGAAGAGGCCGCACGCACGGCCGGGGCCAGCGACCTGCGCGTCAAACGCGATATCACCGTGCCGTTGATCAAATACGGCATGCTCGCAAGCTGGCTGCTGGTCTTCCTGATTTTCGTGCGCGAATACTCAACCGGCATCTATCTGCTTGGTCCCGGCACCGAGGTGATCGGTTCGCTTCTGGTGTCGCTTTGGGGCACCGGCGCAGTTGATCTGGTGTCGGCACTGTCGGTCGTTAATGTGGTCATGATCGGCGTCGGCCTTGCCGTCGCGGTCCGCCTTGGAGTGCGCCTGCATGGCTGAACTCATCGTCAAGGACGTCGCCCTTCGCCTCGGCGACAATGAAATCCTCAAGGGCGTTTCCATTTCCGTCCCTGCGGGCGAAGTGGTCGCCCTGCTCGGTCCGTCGGGCAGCGGCAAGACGACGCTGCTGCGTGCCATTGCGGGCCTGGAGACGCCGCACCAGGGCTCGATCGCGATCGGGGATACCATGTTCTTCGATGCGGCCCGCACCATCGATTTGCCCGCCGAGAAACGCGGGCTCGGCCTGGTGTTCCAATCTTACGCGCTATGGCCCCATCGGACAGTGTTCGACAACGTCGCCTACGGCCTCAAGTTGCGCGGTGTTTCGGCCGAGGAAATCAAGACACGCGTTGAGAAAACGCTTTCGCAGATCGGGCTGGCGCATCTTGCGTCACGCTACCCGCACCAACTCTCAGGCGGACAACAGCAGCGCGTCGCCATCGCACGCGCGCTCGTTTACGAACCGCCGGTGATCCTGCTCGACGAACCGCTTTCCAATCTCGACGCCAAGCTGCGCGAGGAAGCGCGCGCCTGGCTACGCACGCTGATCGTCACGCTGGGATTGTCCGCAATCCATGTCACACATGACCAGGTCGAGGCCATGGCGATCGCCGATCGCGTCGTACTGCTCGATGCTGGTGTCGTCGCGCAGGAGGGCGCGCCGACAGCGCTTTACAACGAGCCGGCGACGCTGTTCACCGCCGAATTCATGGGTGCCAACAACAGGCTTACCGGCACGCTGGCCGACAATTCAAGCGGCCGCGCCACAATAGAACTGTTCGGCGAGCGACTGAGTGGCATGTCCCGGACGAAAGCGGCTGCCGGAGCAAAGGCGACCGGCATCATCCGCATTGAGCGTGTGCGCTGCGTATCGAGCCCCGGCCCCAACCGTCTAAAAATGCAGCTCAAGGCGCCGATGTACCTCGGCGAGAGATGGGAGCTTGTGTTCGCGCGCGAAAATCTTACGGTTCGCGCTTATGCATCTGCCCCGCTAAATCCGGGCGACCACTTTGTTGAATTCCCACCCGATGCGCTGTGGGTGTTCTAGGCTCCCCGCATGACCAACTTTCACGGCGTCTTCCCATATCTCGTTTCGCCTATCGACTCGGGCGGCCGGATTCTCACCGACGTGTTGGGCAAGTTGGCCTCCGACCTGATCAAGGCGGGCGTGCACGGGCTAACGCCATTGGGCTCGACCGGCGAGTTTGCCTATCTCAACCGCACGCAACGCGAAGCGGTGGTGAAGGCGACGATCGAGGCTTCGGCGAAAAAGGTGCCGGTGATCGCCGGCGTCGCATCGACGGCGACCGCGGACGCGGTCGAACAGGCAAAGGTATACCAAAAGCTCGGCGCCGACGGCATCCTGGCCATCCTCGAGGTTTTCTTCCCTCTCAAGGACACGCAGATCGAATCCTACTTCCGCGCGATCGCCGACGCTGTCGACATTCCAGTCGTGCTTTACACCAATCCGCAATTTCAGCGCAGCGACCTTTCGCTCGACGTGATCGCGCGCCTCTCGGAGCATCCGCGCATCCGTTACATCAAGGATGCGTCCACCAACACCGGGCGCCTGCTGTCGATCATGAACCGTGCGCCGCGGATGAAGGTATTTTCTGCGTCAGCCCATATTCCGGCAGCGGTGATGCTGATCGGCGGTGTCGGCTGGATGGCGGGGCCGGCCTGCATCGTGCCGCACCAGAGCGTGCGTCTCTATGAGCTATGCCACGCGGGGCAGTGGCCCGAAGCGATGAAGCTCCAGCGAGAGCTTTGGCGCATCAATGAGGCTTTCGCGCGCTTCAACCTCGCCGCCTGCATCAAGGCCGGGCTACAAATCCAGGGCTACGCCGTGGGCGATCCGGTGCCCCCGCAGGCCGCTCTCGGGCCGGCCGATCGCGAGGCGGTCGAAGCGATTCTGGCCGACGTTGCGAAGCTGGAAATGCCCTGACCTGACGTCACGCCCGTTGCCGCAACAGGCGACGGATCACCTTGCCCGTGGTCGTCATCGGCATGTCGTCGATAAAAGCGACCTCGCGCGGATATTCGTGTGCGGATAGATGAGTCTTCACAAAGCCTTGAATCTCCGAAGCAAGTGAATCCGACGCTTCGTAGCCTTTCTTCAGGACGATAAAGGCTTTGACGATTTCGGTGCGCAATGCATCGGGCTTGCCGACGGCGGCTGCAAGCGCCACTGCAGGATGACGAATTAGGCAATCCTCGATCTCGCCCGGCCCGATCCGAAAACCCGCCGACGTGATGACGTCGTCGTCGCGCCCGACAAAACTGACGTAGCCTTCCTCGTCCATGACGCCTTGGTCACCGGTGGTCATCCAGTCGCCGATGAACTTGTCGCGCGTGGCCTCTGGGTTACGCCAGTATTCGAGAAACATCACCGGATCCGGACGTCTGACAGCGATCTGCCCGGTTTCGCCTGCTTTCAACGGATTACCGGCGGCATCGATAATCGCGACAGTATGACCGGCAACCGGCTTGCCGATGGCGCCGGGCTTCGAAACACCGATCGCGCTGCACGCCGCAAGAACGATATTGCACTCGGTTTGGCCGTAGAACTCGTTGATAATCAGACCGAATGCCGACTTGCCCCACTCGTAGGTTTCCACGCCGAGCGATTCGCCGCCGGAGCCGATGGAACGCATGTTGATGGCGTGACGGCCTCTCGGATTGGGTGCTGCACGCAGCATGCGCAGTGCGGTCGGAGGAATAAAGGCGTTTCGAATTTGAGCACGCGCCATCAGCGCGAAGGCCTCTTCCGGATCGAATTTCTCGAACCGTCGCGCCACCACCGGGACGCCATAATGGAGTCCGGGCAGAAGAACATTGAGCAGCCCACCGGCCCAGGCCCAGTCGGCCGGCGTCCAGATGCGGTCGCCGGGCTGCGGGAGAAAATTGTGATGGGTTTCGACACCCGGGAAATGCCCGATCAGTACGCGGTGACCATGCAATGCGCCTTTCGGCTGGCCGGTCGTACCAGATGTGTATACCATCATCGCAGGATCGTCGGCTGACGTGTCGACCGGGGAAAAATCCGTCGAGGCCTTTGCAAGCACATCGGCAAATGCAAGCGCGCGATCGCCTGCGCCATCGAGCGACAACACCAGCTTGAGCCCGGGCAAGTCCTTCCTGATTTCAGCAATGCGCTCGGCGCCACGTGCGTTTGTGATCAGCGCCGCGGCGCCGGAATTTTCGAGACGATAGGAAAGTGCGTCGGTCCCGAACAGCACGGCGAGCGGCAGAGCAATGCCGCCGAGCTTGTAGATCGCGATGTGGATTGCGGCCACCTGCGGCAACTGCGGCAGCAATATTGCAACGCGGTCGCCACGCTTGATGCCATTCGCCCGTAATGCATTGGCAAGCCTGTTGGAGGTCTCGCGCAGCCAGCCATAGGTGATCTGTTCGTCACGCCCATCGGGCCTGGCATGCAGAATGGCAAGACGGTCGGGTTCTTTCTCGGCCCAGCGGTCGCAAACATCGACGCCGATGTTGTAACGGGCCGGCACCGGCCAGCGAAACTGGCGGTACAGCGAGTCATAGTCCTTTACGCGGGGCAACACCGGCATAGGGTGCAAAACTAGTCAGCGAGCGAGGTAAGGTCCAGCCCGCGTTTCAATTCAACCTCACCCGCAGAAAATTCCAGTACGGCGTGGTCGGGGAGACTGCATCGATCGGCTGCTTTTCTCCACTCTGACCCGACACGAACGAAAACGTGCTCGAACCCGCCGCCAACGGCTCGAAGCGTAACACCATGATGTCGCCCGCAGCGTAGTCGCGGCGCTCAGGGCACGCCGTGACATTGTCCCCGCCGAGATAGCGATAGTTGCGCCCGGCGGCGAGAAGATAGGGGCTGTTCGGACCGCTCGCAGCGAGACAGACTTTCGTCAGCGCCGCTTGCGCCTGCAAATGAATTTCGGTGTGCTCGGCCGGACGCTTGATCTCAACGATCGCGACCGGCACCTGATTTTCAGCGCGATGAAAAAGCGTCTCGGCCGCGGACGGCTGTACCGCCAACAATGGCGCCACAAGGAAAGTGCCGCCGAACAACGCCTGCCAAAAAATGCGCGTCATGCTGCCTCGCTGACCGCAAAATTATCGCGGCGGGGTGGTAGCCGCCAAGTGGGCCCGAGACAAACTCGAGCCGAGCTATTCTGTCCTATCGTCGGGCTCGGCGAGGATCATTGCCCAGTATACCTTGTATTTCGAGCCCGGCGTGTAGACTGCCGCGATACCTATACGCGTGGCGCCGGCGAGCAGCATATTGGCGCGGTGCGGATTTGAATCGCGCCAGCCGGAAAATGCCTCGGCCAGCGTGTGATACCCGGCGCTGATGTTCTCGGCCGCTCGCTTGGCATCGTAACCGGAGGCCTTCAGCCTTTGCACGAACGGTTTTCCGGCGCCGTGGTCGAGCTTGTCGCGCTTGGCCATCACTTCGGCCTGCGCCTGCGCGAGCCGCATCAGGTCTGCGTCAAGCGCCACTACCGGCAAACCGTTGTTTGCGCGATACCCCGAGATCATCGAGGCGGCCGCCGCGGCATCAAGCTGGGCGCCCGGCTGGGCAAGATTGCGATAGAAGCTCGGCTCCGACTTCGGAACGAAGCTATCGGCACAACTTCCGAGCGCGCATAGCGCGGGCAGCAACAGCAACAAACGATAAAGCGGCATCGCCGGGATTTCTCCGAATCGACAGCTCGACCTCGCCGTATGACAATGGCCGAACGGTGATTAACGCCTTACTGCTGTGAAGAACGTAAAGCCTGCCAGATGCGCTCGGATGTCGCTGGCATGTCGAGCTTGGTGCCCTTCGGCAGGGCGTCAACGATAGCGTTCATAACCGCAGGGGGCGCCGCCGTCGTGCCGGCTTCACCGGTTCCTTTCACGCCCAGCGGATTGGTGCGGCAGGCAACAGTGTGGTGCTCGACCTTCATCTCCGGCATCAGGTCGGCGCGTGGCATCGCATAATCCATGAACGAACCGGACACGAGCTGCCCCCCGGCATCGTAGATGGTGTTCTCCGTGAGCGCCTGGCCAAGGCCCTGGGCGACACCGCCATGAATTTGCGCCTCGACGATGGTGTGGTCGAGCACATTGCCGCAGTCGTCGACTGCGACATATGAAACAATGTCGACAGCGCCTGTCGAAGGGTCGATCTCGATTTCGGCAATGTGACAGCCGTTGGGAAACGACGGCGGCACTTTGATGCCGGCCTGCGTGTCGAGACTCTCCGGAATGACGCCTTGGCGCTTGAGCTCCGCGGCGCGCTCCGCCACATCGAACAGCGAAACTTCGCGCCCTGAGTTTTTCACGGCGAAGCTGCCGTCACGGTAGTCGATCTCGTTTTCGCCTGCTTGCAACAGCATCGCAGCGACGCGCCTGCCCTTCTCCAGAACGGCATCAGCGGCGCGCGCAACAGCGCCGCCGGTCATCATGGCCGAGCGCGACGCGACCGCGCCAAAACCAGGAACGTCGCGGGCGGAATCACCGGAGGTGAGCGTGACGGCATCCGCCGCTATGCCCAATCGCCGTGCAGCGACACCGCCAAACACGGTCTTATGCCCCTGCCCGCTTGCGCCGGCGCCGACACTGACCTGCACGGTTTTTCCACCGGGAAATGAAACGCGCGCGGCCTCTTCCGGAAAGGCGCCGGAAATCTCGAGGTAGCAGCCGATACCAATGCCGCGCAGCTTGCCGCGTTTTTTTGCGGCCTTCTTGCGGTCACGAAACCCGTCGTAGTCCGCAGCCTTGAGCGCCCGCTCGAAGACCGCCGGAAACTCGCCGCTGTCATAAGTATTTCCGAAGGCCGTTGTGTACGGGATTTTCTCGGGCTTGATCAGATTGCGCCGCCGCAACTCGGCAGCATCGATGCCGGTGGAATCGGCGGCCGCATCGATGACACGCTCGATCAGATAGCTCGCCTCCGGCCTCCCGGCGCCGCGATACGGCCCGGTGGGCAAGGTGTTCGTGAATACGCAGCGCGTGTTCACTTGCGCGAGTGGAATATCATAGACCGTCGGCAGGCAGCCCGAGACGTGGGTCGTAAACACGAAATGCGCGACTCCGGTGAAATATGCGCCGAGATTGCCGATGCAGTCGACGCGCAATGCCTGAAAACGGCCGCGTGAATTGAGCGCGAGTTCCACCGTCCAGAATGAATCGCGCCCCTGATTGTCGGTGACGAATGCCTCGGACCGCGTCGAAGCCCAGTGAATGGGTTTTCCCAGGGCACGCGCGGCATGCAGCATCGGCACATATTCCGGATAGCACCAGCCTTTCATGCCGAACGCACCGCCGACATCTTCCGTGAGAAGACGCAATTCCTCCGGCTTGATGTTCATGGCGCCGGCGATCTGCCCGCGCACGCTGGCAACCCCCTGGGTGCCGACGCGCAATGTAAATTGCTTGGCCGCGGCATCGTAGCTCGCGGTTGCCGTGCGCGCCTCAAGCGAAGCCACGACCAGCCGCTGGTTGACGAGCTCAACGCGCACGACGTGGGCCGCTTCCTTGAAGGCGCGATCAAGCGCAGCTTGCTTCTTGCCTTCCGGATCGGGCGGAGCCGTCCAGTCGAAGCCGATATTGCCGGGCGCATCCGGCCAGAGTCGCGGGGCGGCCTGCCTCACCGCCCCGCGCGCATCGGTGACCGGCGTCAGCTCCTCATAGCCGACGACAACCTTGTCGGCGGCGTCCTGCGCGGCCGCTGCCGATTTGGCGACGACCATGGCCACCGGTTCACCCACGTGCATCACCCGCGTTTCGGCAAGCGACGGCCGATGCGGCGAGACTGCGGTTTTTCCGCCGCGCCCCGGAATTGGATGGCCGTGTGAGATGGAATGGTAGTGGGCGTCGCTGAGATCGGCGGCGGTAAGCACCGCAACGACCCCGGGCGCGCTTTTTGCGGCTGAGACGTCGATCCGCACGATCTTGGCGAAAGCATGCGGTGATCGCACAAAGTAAGCGGCAAGCGTGTTATCGGGCTTGACGTCATCACCGAAGCGGCCCTGCCCGCGCAGGAGGGCATCGTCTTCAACTCTGCCATTCCATGCATCGTCGTTGCTGGCGGCTGCTGATTGCGTCATGCGATGCTCCAAAAAATTCAAAGCTTGCGGTCGGTGATGCCGGCCTTGGCATAAAGCGCGTTGATATGAGCTTTCACCTCGGGGTCGGTCGTGTCGTGTTCGGGAGCCGCTGCCCAGCCGGTTTTAGCGCGCGCGTAGACCGCCATCTCCTCGTCCTGCTGCGACGTGCCGCCGGAAATTCCGTAGGCACCGACCATCTCGTCTCCTTTGAAGACAGGCGCAGAACCGCCGCTGGCCGCAATGCGACCATTGGTCATGGCCGCAAGGCTGACGAGCAACTGGGGATTACGCTCCTTGAACCACTGCTGAATCACCAGGCCGTCGGGAAAGCGCGGGCTCATCGAACGGAAAGCGGCGACCGTGAAAGCCTTTGCGATGGCGGTTTCCGGCGTGATGAAGCCCGCCTCGTCCATCCGCTCCACGGCGATCAGGTGCCCTTCCGGCCCTACAACGGCAATCGAGACCGGCACGCCCATGGCGCCGGCTTTTTCGACCACGGCATCGATGAATTCACGGCACTCGGCAGCCCGTAACTTGGCCATCCCCCACCCCTCCAGCCTGACCTATTAAGCTTCGTTTAACCTGTTATGTCCGGCAATTAACTGCAAAAAAACGTGTTGGGGAATACCGTCCGGGGCCTACCTGGACGCGAACATGGTCGAGCATACCTCCGCAAACGCTCCCGCGCGCGATTGGCGTTTGATCATGCTGGCCGGCGGAGCGAGCTTCGCCGTCAGCTTTGCTCTGTTTCATTACGTCTTTCCCGTCGGCGCATGGGCCGCCGCCACCTCGGCGCCGGTCGCGTCACTATTTCTCTCCGCAATCGTTGCGTTCCTTGCCATGGCGCTGACTTTGGCCGTGCTCTCCCGAATGCTGCGCACGGATAACCTGCGCATGCGGGTTGCGATCAACAACATGTCGCAGGGCCTGTGCATGTTCGACGGCAACGAACGTCTCGTCATCTGCAATCAACGCTACATGGATATGTACAAGGTGTCGGGCGACGTCGTTAAGCCGGGCATCACGCTGCAGAACCTGCTCAAGTACAGAATCAGCAACGGCAGCTTCGCGGGCGATCCCGTCGAATACCGGCGCGACCTGGTCGGTGCCATGTCCGCGGGCAAGACGACCAGCACCGAAGTAAAGTCGGCGAATGGACGGTCGATAACGGTCATCAATCGCCCCATGGCCGATGGCGGCTGGGTTGCGACGCACGAGGATATCACCGAACGGCGCGATGCAGAGCGCGAACGGGTGTCAATGCAGGAGCAGCAGCAGCGCCGCGCCGTGATCGAACAGGCGATCGCCCTTTTCCGGCAACGCGTCGAGGACCACCTTAAGACAGTCGGCGAAGGCGCACGGACGATGCACGCGACCGCCACGACCTTGTTTGGCAATTCCGCCCAAACGTCTCAAAGCGCCGATGGCGCGGTGTCCGCCTCGAATGAGGCGTCGACGAACGTCGAGACGGCAGCGGTCGCCGCCGACGAGCTGAGCGGGTCGATCAATGAGATCGGCCGGCAGCTTGCGAAGACGACCGAGATCGTCCGCGTCGCCGTGACCGAGGCGCACGGGACCAACAGCCAGATCACAGCGCTTGCGAATGCTGCGCAAAAGATTGGCGACGTCATCAAGCTCATCCGCGCCATTGCCGGACAAACCAACCTGCTGGCTCTCAACGCCACAATCGAAGCAGCACGCGCTGGCGAGGCCGGCAAGGGTTTCGCGGTCGTGGCTTCCGAAGTGAAATCGCTCGCGGTGCAGACCGCCAAGGCAACCGAAGATATCTCCAAGCTGATCATGTCCGTGCAGGCGGCGACCACAAGCGCCGTCTCGGCGATCGGCAGAATTTCCGGACGCATGCAGGAGATCGACAGTTGCGCGACCGCGGTTTCCGCCGCCGTTGAGGAGCAAAGTGCGGCCACTGGAGAAATTTCGCAGAACGTTGCGAGCGCGTCCGATGGCGCAAAGGTCGTGGTTCAGGTGCTGGGCGACGTGTCCGGCGCGGCCGCGCAGACGCGGGAATCGGCCGAAAACGTGCTTTCTGCCTCGCAGACAGTGGAGGCCGCCGCCGCTGAGCTGCGCAGGGAAGTCGAAGGTTTCCTCTCGCGCGTCGCGGCTTGATCAGCCGACGAGGCCACTCAGCCAGTAGAAGAAAGCAGACAGCAGTCCTGCCGCCGGAATCGTGATGATCCAGGCCGTAACGATTTCGCGCGCCACGACCCATCGCACGGCGCGCACCTTCTTCGCCGCGCCAACCCCGATAATGGAGCCTGTGATGGTGTGCGTGGTCGATACCGGCACGCCCAGCCAGGTGGCGGCGAAGAGCGTGATCGAACCGCCGGTTTCAGCGCAAAATCCCTGCATCGGAGTAAGCCGCGTGATCTTTGAGCCCATCGTACGCACGATGCGCCATCCGCCGGCCAAGGTCCCCAAAGCCATGGCGATCTGACAGGTGAGCACCACCCAGAACGGAACGTAGAAATTACCTCCGAGGTGGCCCTGTGAGTAAAGCAGCACTGCGATGATGCCCATGGTCTTTTGCGCGTCGTTGCCGCCGTGACCGAGGGCGTAGAGGGACGCCGACACGAACTGCGCGCGCCGGAAAATATGATCGACGCCGTGCGGCGTGAAGCGCACGAACAGCCATGACACCAGCAGCATGAGCAGAAGCGCCAGCAGACAACCCACGCCTGGCGACATGAAAATCGCCACGGTGGTTTTCCATACACCGGCCCACACCACGGCACTGAATCCGGCCTTGGCGATGCCGGATCCGACCAGCCCGCCGATCAACGCGTGCGAACTTGACGACGGTATGCCGAGCCGCTGGGTTACGATCTGCCATACGATTGCGCCAGCGAGCGCGCCAAAAATCACGTGTTCGTTGACAATATCGGCTTCCACGATTCCCCGGCCAACCGTTTCAGCAACATGCAAGCCGAAGAATAGGAAGGCGACAAAATTGAAGAACGCGGCCCAAGCCACCGCCAATTGTGGACGTAACACACGAGTCGAAACAATTGTTGCAATCGCATTCGCAGCATCGTTCATGCCGTTGAGAAAATCAAACGCCAGCGCGACAAGGATCAAGCCAACAAGAAACGGCAAAGTCAGCGCTGCGGCGTCCATCGTCTTTCGGCCTTGAAGTAATTACACGTGCTCGATAACGATGCCGTGCATGACGTTGGCGACGTCATCAAATCGGTCAACGACCTTTTCCAAATGGTCATAGACTTCATTGCCGATAAAAAAGGCCATCGGATCCGATTTCGCGTAGTCGCGGTAAAGCGCGCGCAAGCCCTCGTCATGGAGCTCGTCTGCGTGGCCCTCAAGCTGTGAGATCTGCTCAGTCAAGGTACTAAGCCGCGTCGCTTGCGTCGTCAGCGATTTCAGTAACGGCACGGCTTCCTGCACGAGCTCCGCCGATTTAACAATCGCATCACCCATTTGCTTCATCTTCGGCGTGAATTCTTTTACGTCAAAAAGCGCGACTGTCTTGGCGGTCTTCTGCATCTGGTCAATTGAATTGTCCATCGCCGTGACCAGGTCGCGGATGCTGCCGCGATCGAACGGCGTGATAAACGTGCGGCGCACCGCAATGAGCACTTCGCGCGTGGCATCGTCGGCGTCGTGCTCGCGGTCCATCACCGTCTGGCAGTTGCGAGCGACCGCATCGCCGCCTTCCATCATCGCCCTCAGGGCCTTGGCTCCCGCCAGCACGGCCTGCGAATGGCGGGCAAATAGGTCGAAGAAGCGTTCCTCCTTCGGCATCAAGGCATGGAACCAGCGCAGCATGAGAATCCCCGCGACCCGTGTGAGGGCAAGCTAGTCGCTCGGCTTGAGGTTGCGAAATCTAGCGAAAGCGTGCCTGTGGAAACGTCGTTGGCCACACCGGAAGGCCACACAATGCCTGCACGCCGATCAAGTTTAACATCATGAAAACAACAGCTTGCGACACCGGCACCTACTGCCGATCACCGAAGATTTGCTGCATCGGCGCGCGGGGTCGGTTAGTTTGCGGTCACTGGGATTTGGTCGGAGACGTAGATGCGGTTGGGTTACTTCACCATGCCCGTGCACCCCTTGGGCCGGGACTGGTCGCAGACGCTGCGCGAGGATCGCGAGGCAATCATCCTTGCCGACAAGCTCGGCTTCTACGATGCCTTCGTCGGAGAGCACCTGACAGATGCCTGCGAGAACATCACCAACAGCATGATGTTCCAGGCGACGCTGATTCACGACACCAAGACAATCAAGCTTGCGACTGGCACTACCAATCTTGCGCAGATGCATCCAGTGGTGATTGCAGTGAACGCCGCGATGTTCGACCATCTGTCGCAGGGCCGCTTCGTCATGGGTGTGAGCGCGGGCGCTCTTACCTCGGATTCCGAAGCGATCGGAATCCTCGACCTAGACCGCAACAAGATTTTCGCGGAGGCGATCGACGTCATTCTCGCAGTCTGGGAGCGTAACCCGCCCTACGACATCGACTTTCCGGACAACCGCTTCAAGGTCACCTTCGCACGCACGGCGGCACTCGAGCTCGGCGTCGGGATACTTGCCAAACCATTTCAGAAGCCACGGCCGGAAATCGTCGGCACGGTGGTCGCGCCGTTTTCTCCGGGCGTCGTCCTCATGGGGAAACGCGACTTTCATCCTTTATCGGCGAACTTCCTTCTGCCACAACACCTCAAGTCGCATTGGTCAAATTATGCCAAGGGCAAAGCGGAGGCGGGCGCGAAGGCTAATATCGCCGACTGGCGCGTGGCGCGGACGATCTTCGTCGCCGACGATGACAAAGTGGCAAGGCGGTATGGCCTCGATGACCCGAACAGCCCATATCGGTTTTACTTCGAGCAGATGCGCGCCAAGATGAAGCGCGGCAACCGGCTTTACGTCTTCAAGAGTCACAAGGAACAGCCGGACGACGAAATAACACTCGACTATGTCATGCAGCACTGCATAACCTTCGGGAGCGTCAACAAGGTCGTCGATGCAATTCTCAAGCTCCACGAGGAAACCGGCGACTTTGGTGAACTGGTCTATGCCGGAATGGATTGGGTCGACCCGACACTCGCCAAGCGTTCGATGCAGCTCATGGCCGAGGAAGTGATGCCGCGCGTGAATGCCATCATCGGCAAGGCCGCGAAGACGGCGGCAGAGTAACCTTCCAATTACACTGACAGCGGATCCGTGCCGGGAGCGGCGTAAAGGCCGTGCCTGGCGCCTTGCGTGAACGGAACGCCCTTCTCGAGCTCGATCGACGCCGAGCGAACGCGCTGCGCCTCGGGCTCAGTCGCCGGCACGGCGCCGCCTTCGGCCGCGGCCTTGGCAGCACGCAATAAAATCTTCCGTGTCATGACGATGCCGCTGTCGGTCGCGCACAGGTGCTCCTTCGTACGATCCTGGATCGGCCCCATGCTTTCCTGGATAGACGCATCCTGCATGGCAATG
>DATBTA010000315.1:0-2726 GCA_036559505.1 Pseudolabrys sp.
CACGGTGGCCGCCCCGGGCGCGCAGATCCTCGTCGCAATCCCCGACAACAGCTACGAGATGTCATCGGGCACATCTTATTCCGCGGCCGAGGTGAGCGGCATCGTCGCACTCATGCTGCAGCGGAAGCCCGATCTGACACCCGACAAGGTGAAGGCGATCCTGCGCGCGACCGCCAAGGATCTTGGACCGAAGGGCCCCGATGCGATGTTCGGCGCGGGTCTGGCCGATGCCTATGGCGCAATCACTGCCGATGTTGCACCCATGGCTGCCGCAGGCCGGCGGCCGGTTGAGCGCGTCAGCACCGGTGCGCGCTAAACGAAAATCAACGACGCGAGCAATATATTTCCTGCGCAGGATGGCGGCATTGGCAGAGTATCTCTTGCCTCGGGCGTCCAAAGTCGCCACTTGTTGTGTCTCACGCCGCTCTCGCCGGAGATACAATGACCGTTAGTCCCCCGCCACCGACGATGTCGCTGCGCGTGACGCGCAATGACAAGATCGCCGACGGCATCCACCTGCTCGAATTTCGCGACCCGGGGGGAAATCAACTGCCGCAATTCACGGGAGGGGCGCACATTGCCGTGCGCGCGCCGAACGGTCTGCTCCGTAAATATTCGTTGTGCAACGATCCCGCCGAGCGCGACCGTTACCAGATCGCGGTCAAGCGCGAAGTCACCGGACGCGGCGGTTCAATAAATCTTATCGACGGCGTGAAGGCCGGCGACGAGCTCATCGTCACCGCGCCGGTGAACGACTTCGGGTTGCCGCCACGCGCGCAGGACTTCCTATTCATCGCCGGAGGCATCGGCGTGACGCCGATGATAGCGATGATCCGGCAGGTGATGGCGGAAGGTAAGCGCTTCCGTCTGTTCTACTGCTCGCGCTCCCCGGAGACGACTGCCTTTCGCGACGAGCTCGGCGCTCCGCAGTTCAAGGAGATGGTCACCATCCATTACGACGGTGGCGACGTATCGCGCTCGCTCGACCTGCGCCCGGTTTTGGCCGAACGGAAAAATCGCGAGCATCTCTACTGTTGCGGCCCGCGCCCGCTGATGGAAGCGGTGCGGGCGATGACCGACCATTGGTCGCCGACGGCCGTGCACTTCGAAGCGTTCAGCGAGGCGGAAACTCACAAAGCGGATGACAAGCCATTCAAAGTGAAGCTTGCACGCTCAGGCACGGTTCTCGACATTCCGACAACGAAGACCATCCTCGAAGTCCTGCGCGACCATGGGCTCGACGTGCCGAGTTCCTGCGAAACAGGAACCTGCGGCACCTGCCGGACAAAAATGCTCGCGGGCGAAGCAGATCACCGCGACCTCGTGTTGGCCGATCACGAGCGCAAGGACACGATCATGATCTGCGTGTCCCGCGCGCGCAGCGGTGAGATCACCCTCGACCGGTGAATTTGCGTACAAAACGGCGTAGTTAAGGTCGCCTGATCTTTAAAGGAACCAATGGCGCGCCGGAAGGGATTCGAACCCCTGACCCCCAGATTCGAAGTCTGGTGCTCTATCCAGCTGAGCTACCGGCGCCTTGGGAGAAAGCCGGCGTGCTGCCCAAGGGCAGCGAACCGCCGCATCAACGCAGTATTTGCTCCGCCGCAGTTTGTCCCGTCAAGCGGCCGAGAACGGTGGCGGTCAAAAGACCGTTGCCGGACAGATATCCCGCCGCGGTCGAGCCCGATACGCCGGCGGCCGCACCACCCGCTGCAAACAGATTGGGAAATCCCGTTCCGTCTTTGCGCTTGACGCGGCCTTTTGCATCGATCGTCAGCCCGCCCTGGGTATGGAACAGCGCACCGGTCACCTTGACCGCATGGAACGGCGGCTTGCAGGCCTGATCGACGCTGAACGTGCGGCCGTAACGATCCTGATCGCCGGACGATTTCAGCTTCTCGACGTCATTCCACTCGGCCGCGAAGGTTGCAGCCGGCACGTGCATCGCAGCGGCGAGATCTGCAATCGTATTCGCGGTGAGGATTGCCCCGGCGCCTTCCGCTTTACGAAAATCGTCGAACTGGCGCGCGACTTCGGCGATGCGCGCATCAAAGACAGTCCAGGCGAATCCGCCGGGCTGACGCAAGACCTCGGCTGCTTGCTCCGAGTAGCCGTGCGTTTCGTCGCAAAAACGGCGGCCTTCACTGTTGATCTGAATGCCACCCTGCATGATCGTTGCCCATGTGATCAGGATGTTGTGCGGCGTCGCGACCGAGCCGTGACCCTGATAGGCGCCGAGATATGAAAGCTGCGCGCCGAGCGCCTCGCCCCAGATGATGGCGTCGCCGCGGTTGCCCGGGTGACCGAAATAGAGAGCCTCTGCCATTTCCAGAATATGCCGCCGGACGAGGTCCGGATTTCCGCCAAAGCCATTGCAGGCGAGGATCATCGCCTCGCAACCGATGCGCTCGCAGCTGCCGTCGCGGCGAGCGACCTCGACGCCGCGGATACGGCTTTCGGGATCCGCAAAGAGGCGTTGGGCCGAGCTTTTTGCGAGAATGACGATGTCGTTCGCTTCGGCGGCGTCGCGCAGCCGATCGATCAGCTCGCGGCCGGTGCGGCTCGGCAGGCCGTGCATGCGCATGGCCGAATGGCCAGGATAGTTGAAGTTGTCGACCACCTCGAAAGGCAGGCCATAGCGGTCCGCAAGCCATTCGACCAGAGGACCGGCGCCTGCCGCCACGACGTCGACGATGGCAGAATCGGCTTGGCCTTTGGCCTTGCGC
>DATBTA010000316.1:0-2331 GCA_036559505.1 Pseudolabrys sp.
CCGCTGCCGCGCAACGGCAAAACGCGAAAGCGCGGCTCGCGCACCGTCACCCGCGCGATCCCGGCAGCCGCGAACGCCGCAAGATCCGTGGCCGTCAATCGCTCGCCGGCACGCCGCAGCGGAATTGCCGGATCGCTGTCGCCACCCGCCGCCAGGACTCCCTCGCCGGGATTGATCGGCATCAGCACCTCGGCAACGCCGCCGGCAACTTTCACCGCGTCGATCGGCGCGATGCTGTCGGTCCCTGCGGGCATCGCTTGGCCGGCTTCGACGCGCGGCGGCATGCGCGCGAGCGGAGCGGGAGCGTAACCGCCCGCGCCGAGCGTTTCGTCGGAGCTCAACGCCCACCCATCCTGCAAGGCCAGCGAGGAGGCTGGGCGCGCCGGCGCCATGGCATCGGTCGCGAGCGCACGTCCAGCAGCCGCGGAAACATCGATCGTCCGCGGCGTGACCGGCTTCACCTCCGCGTCGATCAGCAGCAGCACATCGGTGAGCGGCGTCAGCCGTGAAATCGTCTGTATTGCTTCGGACGCCGCCATTCGCTGTGCTTGACCTTGTTGCAGTCAGAGACTTCAGTTTACCTGAACAACGCCGTGCATGCAGCGCGGCTTTCCATTGGTGAAATCGGGGGAAGTAAGCGTGTTTACCGTAACAAAAGGCAAGGCTCTTCTCACGACGACCACGGGGGCGCTGCCCCGCCCAAGCTGGTACACCGAAAACCTGCGCGGCATTCCCCTGTCGCAAGGATTTTCCCGTCTTGCCTATCGCGAGCAGCACTTCGATTGCCTCGCGTGCCACGTGGCTGCCCAGCACCGTGCCGGCATCGACATCTTCGTCGACGGCGACACACGCCTTGACGACGACGTGGCCGGGCGAGCCTGGGTCAGTTACGTCACCGAGCGCATCGCGGGTATCGGGACGCCACGCGTCGAAGTGCCACCCGCCAGCTTCATGGCCGACAAAGGTCCCGGCGACCTGATGTGGGAAGTGATCGAAACACGCATGACGCCGCCGGTCACCGACAAGATCGGCGAAACGACATTGCAGCTCGATCGCGCCTACAAGGCGATCGCGCCGATGACCGACAGGCCGGTGAAAATCGGCTCCATCTCGGCGCAGATCCTGGCGTTGATGCTGGCGAATGAGCACTATAAGAATCGTCTCGAATTGCTGATGGATCTCTCGAGCGCGCTCAACAAAGAGTATCACGCGCTCGCCGACGCAGGCGCACCGCTCCTCCAGGTCGAAGAGCCGGCCATCCACCAGGTGATCTACGACCCGAAACAACCGATCAAACCGGAGAAATGGGTGGAAGCGTTCAATGTCGAGGTCAAAGGCCTGCGCAACAAGTGCGAAGTGTGGTGCCACACATGCTGGGGCAGCCCGGCGGCGCAGCGGGTGGCGAGCAAGGATCAGTCCTACAAGAACGCGCTGCCTTATCTCGACCAGCTCGACGTCGACGTGCTGACGATCGAAGGCGCGTTCAATCGCGGCATGGACTTCGAGCATGTCGGCAAGATGGTCTCCAAGGACAAGAAAATCGCGGTCGGCGTCATCAGTCACCGCACGCTGCAGGTGGAGCGGCCCGAGGAGATTGCCGACCTGATCCGCAAGGCACTTAAATATATCGAGCCGGAGCGGCTGATCCTGACGAGCGACTGCGGCTTCGGACGACAATCGATGAGCCGCATGCACGCTTTCTACAAGATGGTGGCGTTGACGCGCGGGACCAACATCGTGCGCAAGGAATTGGGGCTCGAGGAAGCCTACATACCGGCAACGGACAAACAGCTTTCGATGGTTCCGCTCAGCACATGACTGAAACCGTGATGAATTTGCGCGGATTGAAATGTCCGCTGCCGGCGCTGCGGGTGCGCAAGAAATTGTCAGGATTGAAAAGCGGCGATCTGATTATCGCGGAATGTACCGATCCGCTCACCACCATCGACATCCCGAACCTGTTGCGGCAGACCGGCGACAAGTTGGAAAAGAAGTCGGAGGCGGACGGCGTGCTGACGTTCCGCATTCGGAAGAGCTGACTCAATCCAAATTGAAATTCTTGCCGCGCACAAACGCGCCGAAGTCGGCGCGCAACGGCACTGCGTACTGCCGCGCCTTGTCCTCGGACCAGCCGTAAAATTCGTTGCGCCCGAAACGCTCGGTGTCGCGCTGGTTGCGATAAGGGCGCAAAGCCGCGCGGCGGCGATCATAGGCGTCGATTTTGCCGGAGAGACCGCTTTCCATGAATCGTTCTTCGTGGACGGTCACATCAAGCGGCAGTCGCGGCGTGATGCCGCCCTTCTCCGCCGGCCAGCCGACGCACATTCCCGC
>DATBTA010000317.1:0-6028 GCA_036559505.1 Pseudolabrys sp.
ATGTTGTCGTTGACGATCTCGACCACCGTCACCAGATTGCTGTCGCCTGAGTCAGCGAGCTCGACTCTTTCGCAGCGGATTTTGGGCGTTCCAGCCGCGCGCTCAGCCATGAAGTCGTAAGCCCGCGCGGTAAGCGTCGCCAGATCCTCGGGCGCGTAACGCACGACGTCCTCCGGCACCGCGCGGCCGTAAAGTTGTTCGATGAAGCTCGCTGGAATCTCGGCACGGCGCCTGGCCAGCGACGTGGCAGCCTTTTCAATGGTGGCGCGGGCTGCGCTTTCCTCGCGGTTGGCAGGAACGGCCATGGAACCTCGTGCGCTTAGCATTGGCGCAGGATCTTGTCCGAAAACCGGTCGCCAAGTTTTGGCATCATGCGCGGTGAGGGAATCGGTCGAGGCGCACTGAACTTTTCACATTCTGTGCGGCCGCGTCGAGAGCAACACACCATTTGGCGACGACGCGGTGACAAACGCGCGGAGATCCGGCCTATCCGCAGGCGTTAACCGACTGAAACAAAAGGCGAAAGGGTGTCCGGCAGATCGTATCCCGCATGCGTATAACATTGTAGGCTTGAGTGGGGTCAGCATCGAGCTTCAGGGACGTGGAAATGCCCAAGACGAATAAATCGGTAAAAGCCGGAGGAAAGACAATGCTCGCGAAGGCGGGCAAAAACATGCCGGTGCTGCGCGCCATTAAGGGCGGCAAAGCCGCGTCACCCAAACCAAGCCCGGTGAAGCCGGCGGTGAAGCCCCCTCCTGCGGCGGTCCCCGACGATGTGCCGGTGATCGCACTCAACCTCGCGCAGGCAAAGCTGTCGCCCGCAATGGCGGCTTATTTCAGGAAATGCCAGGACAGGCTCGGTTTCGTGCCGAATGTCCTGCTCGCTTACGCCTTCGACATGGCGAAGCTTGAAACCTTCGCCTCCATGTACAACGACCTGATGCTTGGGGACTCCGGCCTCTCAAAGCTCGAGCGCGAGATGATTGCGGTGGCCGTGTCTTCGCAGAATCGCTGCTACTACTGCCTCACCTCCCACGGCGCCGCGGTCAGGCTGTATTCCGGCAATCCGCTGCTCGGCGAGCATCTTGTCATGAATTATCGTGTGGCACGGCTGAACAAACGCCAGCGTGCAATGCTCGATTTTGCCGTCAAACTCACGGCCTCGCCCTGGAGCGTCGAGGAAGGGGACCGCGAGCGGCTGCGGCGCGTCGGATTTACCGACCGCGACATCTGGGACATCTCGGCGGTCGCCGGCTTCTTCAACATGTCGAACCGCGTCGCATCCGCGACTGATATGCGGCCGAACACGGCCTATCACGGGCAATCGCGGTAAAGCCTCTCTATCGTGATGCGCAGGCTTGTCGCACGCATCACGATTCTATAGGCACCGTGTCATGTTTCGCTCCGTTCCGACCATTTCGTTTCTGCTTTCACTGGTCCTCGGGGCTGCGGCCTTGGCCCAGGTCGCGCCGGTCTCGCGCCCGCCCGAAATTCCGCCTGCGCAGTCGATTCATGCCCGCAATGGCGTCGTGGTCGCGCAGGAAAGCCGCGCCGCGCGTATCGGCGTCGAAATCCTCGATCGAGGCGGGAATGCCGTCGATGCGGCGGTTGCAGTCGGCTTTGCGCTTGCGGTTACTTATCCGCGCGCCGGCAACATCGGTGGTGGCGGCTTCATGGTGATTCACCTCGCCAAGACCGGCCAGGATGTCACCATCGACTATCGCGAGACGGCGCCTGCTGCGGCAACCGAGACGATGTTTCTCGATGCCAATGGCGAACCCGATCCGAAAAAGTCGCGCGACAGCGCGCTGTCGATCGGCGTGCCCGGGACCGTCGCCGGCCTCGCCCTCGCCCACGAAAAATACGGTTCCGGCAAACTGTCGCTTGCCGACCTGATCGAACCGGCAATCACACTCGCACGTAACGGCGTCGACGTCGTCGACGATATCGCCGACACGCTGCCATCGGCGCAACAGCGCATTGCCCGCTGGCATTCGAGCGCACCCGTTTTTCTCAACAGTGATGGTACCGTGCTGGCGCCTGGACAGGATTTGCTGCAGCCCGATCTTGCGGCGACGCTCCGCGCCATTGCACGCGACGGCCCAAAGGGATTTTACGAGGGTCCTGTTGCAGAAAAACTTGCGACCGCGATTCGCAGGGCCGGCGGCATCATGACTGTCGACGATCTGAGGAAGTACCGTGCAATCGAGCGCGCGCCGCTACGCGGCACCTATCGGGGTTACGATGTCGTATCGATGCCGCCGCCTTCGTCAGGTGGCGTTCATCTCATCGAGATGCTGAATATTCTCGAAGGCTATGACCTCGCCAAGCTCAGCCACGACGAGTCGCTTCATGACATGGTCGAGGCGATGAAACGCGCCTACGCCGATCGTGCCGTATTCATGGGTGATCCAGATGCAATCAAGATGCCGGTTGCCGGACTCACGTCAAAACAATATGCGGTATCCCTGCGCGCGCAGATCGGCGAGCGCGCGACACCGTCTGCCGAGATCCGCGCCGGCAAGCCTGCCGACTTCGAAGGACGTAACACCACACACTTCTCCGTTATCGACAGCGCGGGCAACGCGGTATCGAACACGTACACACTGAATTTTTCATACGGACTTGGCCTTGTCGCCGAGGGCACCGGCGTTCTGCTCAACAATGAGCTTGACGATTTCACGTCAAAACCGGGCACCGCCAACGCTTATGGTCTTGTCGGTTATGACGCCAACCTTCCCGGTCCCGGCAAACGTCCGCTTTCGTCGATGACTCCGACGATCGTGCTCAAGGACGGCAAGCCGTTCTTGATCACGGGCTCACCAGGAGGCAGCCGCATCATTACTGCTGTGCTGCAGATCATCGTGAATGCAATCGACTTTCATATGCCGATCGACCAGGCCGTCAGTGCTCCCCGCCTGCACCACCAGTGGCAGCCCGACGAGGTCTACGCCGAGCCCGGATTTGCACCGGAGGTGTTGGAAGCCCTGGCAAAACGCGGTCACAGCATCGTGCCGACTCCGTCCTACAGTTCAACGAACTCCATTGAGATTACGCCGGACGGCTATATCGGCGCGGCCGACCGGCGCACGCGCGGGTCGCTCGCTGCGGGGTATTGAAGCGATGTGTCGAACTTGATGGAGCCCGTCAGAACGAAAATTGGAGCGGGCGAAGGGATTCGAACCCTCGACCCCGACCTTGGCAAGGTCGTGCTCTACCCCTGAGCTACACCCGCATCCTTTAGATATTTGGCCGAACAACGATATCGGCCGCCAAGGCCGTTCCTATAGCCAAAAGGCGGCCCTCAATGCAACCACCGCCTTTTGCTTCGGATTCAGCAGTCAATTGCTGCGGGCCTGGTGCCGGTTCCGCGCACGCGGCTTTGCGTTCGGCGCGCCGACCCATCGCGGATTCTGATTGCAGAAGCCGCGATTGCCCGCCAGCACATTGGGGCGGCAGGCCTCCAAAGAGGCATATTGGCAGTCTTCATACACAGCGCCGTTGCCCATCGACATCATCGCGCACCATGGACCTTCGTAAGCCAGCACAGGGCGCGCCTCAAGCAGTGCCGCAACGAGAGCAACGCCAGCAATCAATAAAATCCGCATCGTCTTTTACCTTCCAGTTTCTTCAACAATACTAACCCTTCGCCGACTGGATTTATTGCCCTATGTCGAAAACACCCGATCAACTCTTCGCCATGCTCGAAAGCCTTGGAATCGCGCATTCGACGGTGAAGCACCCGCCTTTGTTCACGGTTGAGCAGTCGCGGGCTTTGCGTGGTCAAATTCCGGGTGGGCACACCAAGAATTTGTTTTTGCGTGACAAGAAATACGACATCTACCTCGTGGTTGCGCTGGAAGATGCCGACATTGACCTAAAGGGGCTGCACCGGCGCCTCGGTGCAAGCGGACGATTTTCATTCGGGTCGGCCGATCTCCTGCGTGAAGTCCTGGGCGTAGAGCCAGGTGCAGTCACCCCCTTCGGCGCAATCAACGATGCCGAGGGCCGCGTTACGGTCATCCTCGATGCCGCCATGATGGCGCACGAGACGCTCAACTATCACCCGCTGGTCAACACCATGACCACGTCGATAAGCCGTGATGATCTCGTGAAATTCCTTGAATCGACCGGCCATATCCCCCGAATGGAGCAGGTTTCCGGGCGCGCCTCGAACATGCCTTGATGATTGCGTTTGCTTCCCCGATAACCCATCTATTGCGGAGATCGGCCGCCGGGTTCGGGTCGGCGGAAAAAGGTTTTCAAAAATGCTGCAGAATGGCGGGACAACAGCGATGACAGCCGACGTGGTTAAGGAGACAACCACGCAGGGCTTCATGAAGGACGTCATAGAGGAGTCCAAGCACCAGCCGGTCCTCGTGGATTTCTGGGCGCCGTGGTGCGGCCCGTGCAAGCAGCTCACACCGGTTCTCGAAAAAGCGGTCAAGGCCGCAAAAGGCAAAGTGAAGCTTGCGAAGATGAACATCGACGAGCACCCGGCGATTCCTGGCCAGATGGGCATTCAGTCGATTCCCGCGGTCATTGCATTCTCCAACGGTCAGCCGGTCGACGGATTCATGGGCGCGTTGCCCGAGAGTCAGGTGATGGCATTCCTTGAACGCCTCACGAAGGGCGCCGTCGGCGCAGAGGAAAAGGATCTTCTGAAGAGCGCTGAGGCAGCGTTGGCCGAAGGCAATGCCGCCGGCGCCGGCGAAATCTACGCGCAGCTTCTCACCGAAGATGGCGGTAACGTGCAAGCCCTTGCCGGTCTGACGCGCTGCTACGTTGAAACCGGCGCGCTCGAGCAGGCGAAGCAAACTCTCGCGCTCGTTCCTGAAGCAAAACGGAATGAAGCGGCCGTCGCGGCCGCACGCGCCGCGCTTGAAATAGCTGAGCAGGCGAAATCGCTCGGACCGATGGCGGAGCTGGAAGAAAAAGTTACGGCCGATCCGCTCAACCATCAGGCAAGGTTCGATCTGGCCGTCGCGCTCAACGCAAAGGGCAAACGTGAGGATGCGGTCAAGCATCTTATCGAAATCGTCAAACGCGACCGGAAATGGAACGACGACGGCGCACGCAAGCAGCTCGTCCAATTCTTCGAAGCCTGGGGTGTGACCGATCCGGCAACGATCGAAGGCCGCAAGCGGTTATCATCGATTTTGTTTTCGTGACTCGTGATCGTCTCGTCCCGGCGACGGCACCGGGCGGCGGAGTGAAACGAAGATGCCGATGAATGCGCAATATCGCGGTCCAATTGAGATGCCGGGAGTGATTCCGGTATTTCCGCTGCCGGGCGCGCTGTTGCTGCCACGCGGGCAGATGCCACTCAACATCTTCGAGCCACGCTACCTCGCAATGGTCGATGATGCCTTGCGCGACGGCCATAGGCTGATCGGCATGATCCAGCCCGACGTTGCACACGCCGGCTCGGCCGACAAACCGTCATTGTACAAAATCGGCTGCGTCGGCCGCATCACCCAGCTCGCAGAAAGCGGTGACGGCCGTTATCTGATTGAGCTCACCGGTGTCGCGCGATTCCGCGTCGAGGAGGAGCTCAAGGTCGCTACGCCATACCGGCAGTTCCGTGTCACTTATGCACCGTTTGCTGATGATTTCGTCGCGCGCAGGGGCGAGAATGCGGTCGACCGCGCCGCCCTGCTCGCGGCGCTCACGGATTTTCTTAAAGCCAACGACCTCAAGGCCGACTGGGAAGGTATCGAACGTGCCCCTAATGAAGCGCTGGTGAATGCGCTGTCGATGATGTCGCCCTACGGCGCCGCAGAAAAGCAGGCTTTACTGGAAGCGCCCGACCTCAAGACTCGGGCCGAGGTCCTGATCGCTATTACCGAAATTGAACTCGCCAAGAAAAATACCGAAGGCGAACCCCAGCTGCAGTAGAAGTCCTAATAGGGATGGCCAGGACAAGGCCGGCCATGACAGACTAATATGGCGGATAATCGCTGGAGCTCGCATGTCCACCGTCCCTCCGACCGAACGGCCGCCAGGCAGCGTCGACCCGAAATTGCTG
>DATBTA010000318.1:0-4908 GCA_036559505.1 Pseudolabrys sp.
GCCCTTGGCGCCGTGTTCCTGCTCCCACAGCTTGCCGTCAGCCGGGTTGATGGCAAGACCCTGCGGATTGCGGTGGCCATAAGACCAGATTTCGGGACGGGCACCGGTTTTCTTGACGAACGGATTGTCGGGCGGTGCGGCGCCTTCGCTCGTAATCCGAATGATCTTGCCGAGGTCGTTGTCGAGCGTCTGCGCCATGTCGCGGTCGGTGAAATGCTCGCCATTGGTGAGGAGCAGCGTGCCGTCCGCGGCCTGCACGATGCGGCCCCCGAAGTGGTTTCCCCGCGAAGCCGGGCCGTGCTGGCGGTAGATGACCTTCACGTCGGCGAGCCGCGGGACCTCGCCGGCCTCGAGCCGGGCGCGCGCCAGTGCGGTGCGCCCGCCACTGTCGAACGGCTCGGCGTAGGAAAAATAGACGGTGTTGTTCTGCGTGAAATTGCGATCGAGGATGACGTCCAACAGCCCGCCCTGGCTGACAGCAAACACTTTCGGCACGTTCGCAAGAGGCGGCGAGAGCTGGCCATTCAGCGCGACGATGCGCATGCGGCCGGGGCGCTCGGTCACCAGCATGCGGCCGTCGGAAAGGAAAGCAAGCGACCAGGGGTGCGACAGGCCTTGCGCGACGGTATGGACCGCGAGGTTGCCCGCCGAACTCGGAAAGGTTGGATCAGCCGCCTGCACGGCGCTGCTCGTCGCCAGAACAACGCCCAATGCCAAAACCGACCGCATGCCGACCTCCTTCGATGCCGCCTCAACTGTGCGTCATCGGCCCGAGTTCCGGAATACACGATTTAGCTATGCGTCTTTTTGTGCCTGGGGTGTGGTAGTGAAAGGGCAGTCAGGCCACCCATTCCGATGAACAGAAGGCCGAGCAGGAGCGCTATAGCGAACAGCCCGCCTTCGTTGTCGATGACATTGGTCGCGACATCTGCGCGCGCCACGCCAATCGAGACGACGGTGGCGGCCACGAGGACGCATAGAGCGAGGCCAATCGTGGCCACAAGCTCGGCGAAGATGGCAGTCCGGCGTTCGCCGCCAAGGGCACGACCGGCCGGGGGCGTGAAGCCCGCAGATTGAATGTGCTCGCGCATGATCGACCTGAAAAGACTCGCTTGGATAATGGTGTCCTGATAACGCCGGAACCCGGCATCGGTTCGGCCCCATTGGGGCAGAGCCGGTCACGAAGCGCGGCCTTTTCAAGGCAGTGGATAAGGCAATCGCGCAATTTACGGGCTATTGCGCTGGAACAAGCTCCGGTTGCCAGGTCATGGCGATATAGCCCGGCTCTTCGGCGACTCGCGCCAGCCAAGCCCTGATCGCGGGAAAGCGGCTGAGGTCGAAATCGCATTGGTCGGCGACATGCGTGTAGGCGTAAAGCGCGATGTCGGCGATCGTGAAATGATCCGCTACGAAAAAACGGTGCCGTGTCAGGTGCGTCTCCATCACGCCGAGCGCACGGTAACCGTTTTCCATCCAGTCTTCGAGCGCATGGCTCTGCAGTTCGCGGCCGCCCTTGATCAGAGCGAGCCAGAAATAGGCCGCGCCGATATTCGGCTCGAGGCTATGCTGCTCGAAAAACATCCATTGCAGCGCTTCCGCACGCCCGATGCGGTCTTCCGGCGCCAGTGTCGATCCACCGGCGACGTACCAAAGGATGGCGTTGGACTCGGCGAGATGACGATCCGGCGCGACCTCAAGCAGCGGCACCTGGCCGTTGGGATTCTTCGCGAGGAATTCGGGCGTACGACTCTCGCCTTTGAGGATGTCGACCTCGACGAGCTTGTACGGAATCCCGAGTCGCGCCAGCGCAAGGCGGACCTTGTAGCTGTTGCCTGAGCGTTGCATCGAGTAGAGCGTGTACATTCAAACCCTGGTCTGTTGGCGCGTGCCCGCTCCCGCCACCTGTCCATTAGGACGAAGAAAGTCCGGCAATTAAAAGGCCGGGAAACCCTCGGCGCATAACGAAAATGTTAAATCGTTCGCTGCGCTGCAACAGCGAACGCGCAGTCTGCCACAGGGGTGAATAGAAGAATTCTATTCCGTTGTGGGCACGCTACTTCAGCGGCGGACCGCAAATCGCCACAACGTCGTTGTGCCGGTCTGCGTCATTGCGCGCCGCAGCAGCCACACAAAAGCCACCAGCATCGCGGGAACCGCGAGCGGGATCAGCGTCGCCTGCGCAACCGGGCGGGCCAGAATCGGCACGAGCCACAGCGCTGCCAGCAGGGATTTTTGCCACGGGCGGAAACCGTGCTGCATCCCGTCGGCGGCGAGGAACGCAATCGCCGGCGCGAGCAGCATAAGGTCGTAGTCGAGGCTGTAAGGCGTTGCGAGGATTGTGCCGATCGCTAGCGCTGCCGCCTTGATCGGGAAAGAGGCTCGGCTGCGCCACAGCCAGGTGAGGCCGCCTGCAACGGCAAGCGTCACCGCGACCTGGACGGAATAGGCGAACGGAATTCCGCCACCCCACATTCGCACCATGGAAAAGACGCTCTGGATCTTGTGCCAGCCGGTTTCACCCTGCTCGAGCACGACGGCGCGCGTGAACCTGGTCGAGGCGAGGAACGCGCTCCAGATATCGAGACCGAATGCTAGCGTGACCGCGGTCGTCAGCACAGCGACCGTCGTGACCGCGGCAATAAAGGCTCGCCACCGTCCGCTTGCCGCGAGCACGATGGGAACGAGAAGTCCGAATTGCGGCTTGTATGCGATGCAGCCGAACAGCACGCCGGCAAGAACAGGCTTGCGATCGAGCTGCAGCAGCGCGGCGCCGAACAATGCCGCTGTGAGGAAGCCGTTATGGCCATGACCGAGATTGACGAACACCGCCGGGAAACCAATGACGAGCGGAAGCCATAGCGGGTCGGCGAGAGCGCGGGCTCGCCCCGTCTCCAGAATTGCCCGCGTCACCCAGAGATAAAGGGCGAACGTGACACCCTGCCAAAGCGCGAGCGCAAGCGCGTAGGGCATGGCGGCAAGCAACGCGGCGAGGCCGAGGAAATACGGCGGGTAATGCCAGCCGTAGAACTGCGTGTCTGCGCCGAAGATCGCCTGCTCGCGCGCGTATTGCCGCGGCGGATCGAAGGGGGCGGCGGCGTTACCGTTGAGCACATAGGTGCCTGCGGCATAGACGTTTGAGAAGTCGGTTCCGAGCGGACGGCCAAAGCGATCGTTGAGCCCGTCCGAGGTCGCCACGACGTAGACGACGGCGATCAGGCTGGCTGCGAGGAGACCGAACACGACGAGCTTTACCCGTTCGCGGGTCAGCCAGGCCCCGGTGCGCAGGATGTCCACGGCGTGTGCCATGGCAAAGGGACTAACAACTGTGCCTTAAAGGACTGTTAGGCCATCAACAGCCTTGATAATGACCATCAGCCTTTGCGACTTGCCGTCGGCGCAATGGGCCATTACGACACTGCGGCAGGGTATTTTCGCCCCGGATTCGGAGTTTCCATGGCCTTTCTCGCGGAGCAGCTCAAGCGCATCAAGCCGTCGGCGACCATCGCCGTCACGGACAAGGCGCGCGCGCTCAAACTGGCCGGCCGCAACGTGATCGGCCTCGGTGCCGGCGAGCCGGATTTTGACACGCCCGACAACATCAAGCAGGCGGCGATCGAGGCGATCAAAAGCGGAAAGGCTTCGAAATACACGAACGTCGACGGCATCGCCGAGCTCAAGGACGCAGTCGTCAAGAAGTTCAAGCGCGAGAACGGGCTCGACTACAAGCCGAGCCAGGTCACCATTGGCACCGGCGGCAAGCAGGTGCTGTACAACGCGTTCGTGGCGACGCTGAACCCCGGCGATGAAGTGATCATCGCCGCGCCGTATTGGGTGAGCTACCCCGAAATGGTGCTGCTCGCCGGCGGCGAGCCGGTGGAAGTCGCAACCAGCATGGCGAGCGGCTTCAAGATGACGGCGCAGCAGCTCGAGCGTGCGATCACGCCGAAGACCAAGTGGGTTCTGCTCAACTCGCCGTCCAACCCGAGTGGCGCTGCCTATACGCACGCCGAGCTCAAGGCGCTCACCAACGTGCTGGTGAAGTACCCGCACGTGCACGTGATGACCGACGATATGTATGAGCATCTCGTCTACGACGACTTCGTATTCACGACGCCCGCGCAGGTAGAACCTGCGCTCTACCCGCGCACGCTCACGGTCAATGGCTGCTCGAAGGCGTACTGCATGACCGGCTGGCGCATTGGCTACGCCGGCGGGCCGGAGCCGTTGATCAAGGCGATGGCGACCGTTCAGTCGCAGTCGACGTCGAACCCGACCGCCGTGTCGCAATGGGCGGCGGTGGAAGCGCTGACCGGGCCGCAGGACTTCATCGCCAAGCACAACAAGATCTTCAAGGAGCGGCGCGATCTCGTCGTGTCGATGCTCAACCAGGCAAACGGCATCAAGTGCCCGACGCCGGAAGGCGCATTCTATGTCTATCCGTCCTGCGCGGGCACGATGGGCAAGACGGCGCCGACCGGCAAGAAGCTCGCAACCGACGAGGACTTTGTCACGGAGTTGCTCGAGGCCGAGGGCGTCGCGGTGGTGCAGGGCACGGCCTTCGGGCTCGGGCCCGCATTCCGTATTTCCTACGCGACCAAGACCGAGGACCTGGAAGAGGCCTGCCGCCGTATCCAGCGCTTCTGCGGCAATTTGAAGTGACGCTTCAGTGTCATTCCGGGTTCGGCCCATAGCACGTCGAAGACGCGCGTAAACGCGCTTCTGTGGGCCGTCCCGGAATGACTTTGGCAAGCCAAACGCCTGTTCCTGATTCACTTTCTCTTATGCCGGGCTCCGCTAATCTGCGGGCATGATTCGACTCACGGTTGCGGTTTTTGTTTTCATTTCCAACGTGGCCTTCGCCGTGAATGCGCAGGAGCGTGTCGTCATCGGCACGCAGCGGCTTGGTGA
>DATBTA010000319.1:0-3211 GCA_036559505.1 Pseudolabrys sp.
TGTCGGGCTGGGCCGCTTCGGCTGAAACATCGGAAGAGCGACAGGCCTGCATCGGCGATGCATTCAGGATTTGCTGGTCCGCCATTCCGGACCGCAACAATGTTCTTCAGTGTCTGGTGGAAAACAGAAATCGGCTCAACCCAGACTGCCGCGAGGTGATAACCAGATACACGCGGTCGCACCGGTACAAGGCCACGCGATCCGCGCACAGCGTGCGCTCGCGGGCCGAGTGAACAGAATTCCTCATCCGTGCCTGAGCTTCATCGCAAGAATTGGCAGTATGAGCGCGAGCGTCACCGCGTTTGAGCCGATCAGCGGCCAGTCCTCGATGGCAAGTCCGTAGACCAGCCAAAGCACGACACCGGCCGTGAATGCTCCGGTTGCCGGAAGCGACAAAGCGCGCGTTTCTTTCTCGCGAATGACTTTGAAGGCCTGCGGCAGCCAGCACAATGTGGTGAGCGTGGCACCCGCAATTCCGATGACGTCGATCGGCCAGCCGAAGGTCATGCTTGGGCCATACACGGATTCGTTTTTGCCTTTATGACAATCTTGCCTTGACCCTCGCCGGCGCGCAGGCTGGCCGCATGACGACACCCGCGCCTCGCCGCATTGCCTGCGCCCGCTGCGGAGCCTCTTTCGATTGCGGGCTTTCGGCCGATTGCTGGTGCGCCGCCGAGCCCTACCGGCTGCCGATGACAAAAGCCGCGATCGAGGACTGCCTGTGCTCCGAATGTCTGCGTAAGGCGGCGGATGCCCTTGCCGAGAGCCGGCGCAACGCCGAGCAAGGCGGCTAGCCGCACCCACATTCATTCGTCTATAGAGAGCCGCCGCGGTCCGCGGCCGTAGGACGAAAGACAATCCCCATGATCGACTTTTACGCGCTGACCAGCCCGAACGTGCAGAAGATCTTCATCATGCTCGAGGAATGCGGGCTGCCCTACAACATAAAGCCGGTGGACGTATGGGCCGGCGACCAATTCACGCCGGAATTCGCCAAGATCAATCCCCTGCTGAAAGTGCCCGCAATCGTCGACAGCAACGGACCCGGCGGCAAGCCCTATACGGTGATCGAGTCGGGGGCGATCCTGATCTACCTCGCCGAGAAGACAGGAAAATTCATCCCGCACGAGCCGGTCGCTCGCTACGACACGCTGCAGTGGCTGATTCTCCAGGTGGCCAATGTCGGCCCGATGAGCGGCCAGCACGTCCATTTCAGCAAGTTCGCCGGACCCGGCCACGATTACAGCGCCAAGCGCTACCGCACGCAGGTCATCAAGCTGTTCGATCTATATGAAGAGCGGCTGGCCACGCGGCCTTACGTCGCCGGCAGCGAATACACGATCGCGGACATCGCGGCCTGGCCATGGCTGCGCAATTTCGAGTTGCTCGCGATCGATCCTGCCAAATATCCGACGATCAAGGCCTGGGCCGACAAGATTGCCGGGCGAGATGCGGTCAAACGCGCGCTCGCACATCTGCCCACGCTTAAATCGGTCCGCGACAAGGCGAGCGACGACCAGAAGGATCGCTTCTTTGGGCGGGGAAAATACGCGCGGGCGTAAAATCCCGAGTAGGCCCTCGCCGACTCGACTTGCACCTCTTTTCACTATGGAAGGCGCGGCTCATAATGCCGCGTCTTTGACGTTCCCACCGCCAGCGGAAATCCAAATCATGATCCTCGAAATTGCCCAGATCGACGTGAAGCCCAGCATGGAATCCGAGTTCGAAGGCGGCGTGAAAAAAGCCGCGCCGATTTTCAAGCGGGCCAAAGGCTGCAAGTCCATGACCCTGCAGCGGTCGCATGAAATGCCGCAGCGCTATCGGCTCTTCGTGCAGTGGGAAACACTGGAAAACCATACGAAGGACTTCCGCGAATCCGCGGACTTCCAGGAATGGCGCAAGCTGGTTGGCCATTGCTTCGCCTCGCCGCCTTATGTCGAGCATGTTGTCGAGGCAGTACGCGGCTTCTGAGCATCGCTCGTCATGGCGGACCGTATCCTCACCACCCATACCGGCAGCCTGCCACGCACGGCGAAAGTCGTGGAGCAGCTGATCGCCGAAGAGAAAAACCCCGGCACGCACCGTGCCGAGCTGCAGGCAGCCGTGCGCGAGGCCATTGCCGGCGTCGTGCGCAGGCAGGTCGAATGCGGGCTCGACATCATCAATGATGGCGAGCAGGGCCGCACCGACTACACCGTGCACGTGCTCAAGCGGCTGACGGGCTACGAAGGCGAAAGCGCGCCGCCGATGGGTACCGGCGAGCCGGAGTTTCCCGAGCTTGCGGAAATTCTCAAGCACTTCGCCTCGCCGTTCCAGCACCGCCCCGCCTGCAACGGCCCGGTCGCGTGGAAGGACTGGCCGGCAGCGCAGGCCGACATCGATCTTGCGAAAACGACGCTGCAGGGTGCGAAGGCCGAGGACATCTTCATGACCTCGCCCTCCCCTGGCCAGATCGCGCGCTATCTCAAGAACAGCCACTACAAGACCGACGAGGAATACATCTACGCGCTTGCCAACGTGATGCGGCGCGAATACCAGGCGATCGTCGATGCCGGCTTCATCCTCCAGCTCGATTGTCCCGATCTCGCGATGCTGCGGCACATGGTCTATCTCGACCTGCCACTCGCCGACTACCGCAAGATCATCTCCGTCAATGTCGCGGCGCTCAACCACGCGGTACGCGATCTGCCGCCCGAGCGCATGCGCATGCATGTGTGCTGGGGCTCGACCATGGCGCCGCACCACACCGACGTCGAAATCAAGGACATCATCGACATCGTGCTGTCGGGCCGCCCCCATGCGGTTTCTTTCCCGGCAGCGAACCCGCGCCACGAGCACGAATGGAAGGTCTGGCGCGACGTCAAGCTGCCTGCCGGCAAGAAAATCATTCCGGGCGTGATCGATTCCACGACCAACGTCGTGGAGCATCCTGAAGTCGTGGCCGACCGCATCCTGAATTTCGCAAGCGTGGTCGGGCGGGAAAATGTCATCGGCGGCGTCGACTGCGGCTTCGGTACTTTCGCGGGCCGCGTGCAGGTCGACACCAAGATCGTCTGGCTGAAGCTTCAGTCGCTGGTCGAGGGCGCGCGACGGGCGAGCAAGCAGTTATGGGCCAAGGCGGCTTAGTTTCCGAACAGTCTGGTCGGCGTCTCCACCAAAATCATCCGCCGCGCCGTTTCGTCGGGTGTCCAGTCCATGAACAAGTCCAGCA
>DATBTA010000320.1:0-5593 GCA_036559505.1 Pseudolabrys sp.
GAAAATCTCGCACGGCACCTCGACCGTGGTGGCGAAGAACAGGCGGTCGCAATGGGCGCGATAATCCTGCCATTTCTGGTCGCTGCGGAAGTCCACGATCGAAGACTTGATCTCGACGATCCAGATTTCGCCGCCCGGATCAAGCGCCACCAGATCGGCGCGGCGCCCGGACGGCAGCGGCAGTTCGCTGACCACGCAGCGCCCGTACGCGTGCAAGAGCCGCGCGGTGCCCCGCGCAACGGCTAACGCAGTTTCTGACTGGCGTCCGTCGACCGGCAGTTCAAGGGGCACAGCCGCGGTCAGTGCCATCGAGATCCCTTGCGCATTTGCTTGCGTTCGATTTTCATGGCTAAGACATAACGCCGTTTCGACCCGGCGCAAAGCCGGGCATTTGCCCGCCGTGAGAGAATACCAAAAGAATTGCCTAGGGAACCGCCAAGCGGATTGCCAAGAGACCTGTCATGACCGTCGACTACGAAGTCGAATACAACAACCGCGCACGCGTCCCCGAGCATCCGGAAATTTTCGCTCGCTGGCAGCGCGAGGGCGCGGGCTATCGTGCGGCGGCACATAACGCAAAACTTGGGATCTCATACGGCCCGTCGTCGCGGCGGACGATCGATCTTTTTCCCGCCAAGGACGACGACAAGGCGCCGCTTGCCATGTTCATCCACGGCGGCTGGTGGCGCTCGCTTGAACCGGCGTCATTTTCGCAGATGGCGGCGGGCCCCAACGCGCGCGGCGTGAGCGTTGCGGTGGTCGGTTATGATCTTTGTCCGGTGGTATCGATCGCCGACATCATCGAGCAGATGCGCGTGGCCTGCTTGATGCTGTGGCGCAGGCGGCGCCAGCGCATTCTCGTTTACGGCCATTCCGCAGGCGGCCATCTTGCCGCCTGCATGGCAGCGACCGACTGGAAGGTCTTTGCCTCCGACGCACCGGCTGACCTTGTTCCCGCGGCATACGCAATATCCGGCGTCTTTGACCTGGCGCCGCTGACCCGCATTTCAATCAACGAAGACCTGAGACTTGACGATGCGGAGGCGCGCCGCGTATCGCCGCTCTTCTGGCGCGTTCCCGCGGGCCGCAGTCTCGACGCCATCGTCGGCGCGCTCGAATCGAGCGAGTTCCTGCGCCAGAGCAAAACGGTCGCCGAAGCCTGGCAGCAAGGCATGGCCCTGACGCGCTACGAGGAGATCGCGAATACCAACCACTTCACGGTCATCGACCCGCTCGCAAATCCGGCCAGCCCGATGACGGCGCGGGTCGCCGCGCTTGCGTACAGCGTGCAGTCGATCGCACTCTAAAACCAGTAACGCCGCGCAAGCGCCACTGTCAGCGCCGCGCCGACAGCGACGACCAGAAAACGTACGACATTGCGCGGGATCACGCGGGCCGCATAGGCGCCGATCAATCCTCCACCGACAGTGCCGGCAGCAAGCGCCAATGTCTGGGGCCACAGGATCGCGTCATGCGTGGCAAAAACCAGGGTGGCCGCCAGGCCATTGAGGCTAGAGACGAAATTTTTTGCGACATTCGCCGCGCGGTAATCGCCGCCGGTCGCAAGTGAGAACACGCCAAGCATCAGGATGCCCACTCCAGCGCCGAAATAACCGCCGTAAAACGACACGGGCAGTACCACTTTAAGGCTGGCAAGATTGAAGGTGATGTCATGACCGCGGCCCTCGGCGCGCGCGCGCAGCCAGCGCGTGATCCGTTCCGCGAATGCGAAGAGAAACGTCGCAAATCCGATCAACAACGGCACGATTTGCGCGAACATGCGCTCCGGCGTGAGCAGCAGCAGCACGGCGCCCGCGCCCGCGCCGATGACCGATGCGATGATCAGGCTGATGAACGCACGGTTGAATGGCGGCAGCTGCGAGCGATCGGAAAGGGCGGCAAGCATCGTCGCCGGCATCACCGAGGCAAGATTTGAAATGGCGGCGAGTTGCGGCGACACGCCTGTTGCGATCAGCGCCGGATAGATCACCACGGCCGCGCCGCCGACCATGGCTGCGATGATTCCGGCCACGACTCCCGTGCCGACCAGAAACGCGGTGGTGATGACGTCCATGATCCCGAGGGATCAGAAAAATGCCTGGATGCCGGTCTGCGCGCGGCCAAGGATCAGCGCGTGGATGTCGTGCGTACCCTCGTAGGTGTTCACGGTCTCGAGGTTCGCGAGCACGCGCATGACGTGATACTCTTCGGAAATACCGTTGCCGCCGTGCATGTCGCGGGCGAGCCGAGCAATTTCGAGCGCCTTGCCGCAATTGTTGCGCTTCATCAGCGAGATCGACGGCGGCGCCGCCTTACCTGCCTCCAACATGCGGCCGAGCCGCAACGCGCCTTGCAGGCCGAGCGCAATTTCGGTCTGCATGTCGGCGAGCTTCTTCTGCACCAGCTGGTTGGCGGCGAGCGGACGGCCGAATTGCTTGCGCTCCAACACGTATAGACGAGCGCGATGCCAGCAGAATTCGGCGCCACCCATCGCGCCCCAGGCGATGCCATAACGCGCATTGTTGAGGCAGCCGAACGGGCCGGCGAGCCCCTTCACGTTCGGAAGCAGACTGTCTTCCGGCACCACGCAATCTTCCAGCACGATCTCGCCGGTGATTGACGTGCGCAGCGACAGTTTGCCCTCGATCTTCGGCGTCGAAAATCCCTTGGCACCGCGCTCGACCAGGAAACCGCGGATGACGTTGTCGAGCTTCGCCCACACCACCGCGACATGGGCAACGGGCGCGTTCGAGATCCACGTCTTTGCGCCGTTGAGTTTGTAGCCGCCGGACACTTTTTCCGCGCGCGTGACCATTGAGCCCGGATCGGAACCGTGATCGGGTTCGGTTAGGCCGAAGCAGCCGATGACCTCACCGGTCGCAAGCTTGGGCAGAAATTTGCGGCGCTGCGCTTCGGTCCCGTAGGCATAGATCGGATACATCACCAGCGACGACTGCACCGACATCGACGAGCGGTAGCCGGAATCCACGCGCTCCAGTTCGCGCGTGATCAGACCATAGGAAACATAACCAAGCCCCGCGCCACCATACTCTTCCGGAATGGTCGGACCGAGCAGGCCGAGCTTGCCCATCTCCGGCAACAGGTTGGGATCGTATTTTTCGTCGCGGAATGCTTCGACGACGCGCGGCATCAGGTAGCTCTGTGCGAAGCCACGGGCGCTGTTCCGCACCATGCGCTCCTCTTCCGTCAGCTCGCTTTCCAGATCGAGCGGATCTTCCCACACGAATGCCGTGTCCTTGAGCATTGCGGGTATCCCGCCGCGCTTCTCCGCCGCTTGCGACATGAGGCCTCCTCGAAATTCTTTGGCTGCATTATAGACCGGCACGGTGGTGTGTAGCCAACGCCGATGTGCGGCCATCCGGGCGGTTCACATTCCGGCAAGTGTCATCGCCACTATTCGTTGTCGAGAGCCCGCCAGCGGGCCCCTGCCGCCACCAGACTGCCCCCAAGACGCCCTAGATGACGCTTGTCCGGCTCGCCTGCACATCCTCAACAGGCCCAAGTTCAGGCGAACTGTTCAGTTCGGACAGTTTTCTTGCCGTCTCCACGATCATATCCATTCGCCGCTGAAGTTTGATTTTGAGGTCCGGAATATTCACTTTGTCGGTGACTCGATAGGCATTGCCGACGCGCTCCACGTAACCGTGTTTCACCATTTCCTGCAGGCGCCGCACAACGATTACGCGTGGCAACTTCAGAGCATGCGCTATTCTGCTCGCGCTCACAGGCGAGCACATCACCGTGCGTAGAAATACATAGATGCCAATTGTTCGGAAGGTTGAACTATCGTTGTGGGCGGAAAACACCGCACCGTAATCTTCGGTCATGCTTCGGATAAGGCCAAGATAAAGGCGGCACATGAGCATCCGCTCTCGCGCCAATTCGATGCGGGGCGGCGGCCGATGGTCCTGGACTAATACAAAGTCCGGCTCATGAAACACAGGCGTCTCCACAGGCTTCGTGCCCTGTGCCTGATGCCTTTTATGAATCTCCATGTGCGTCAATTCCGGCCCAAGCGCAAAACGCTCTGGCAGATCAATGCCGAAGCTCACGCCAAGTGTGCAAAAGCCGGAAACCGAATTCGAGTTGGACCGAGGTCCAATGCCGCCATCGCCGCAGCCAGGGCATGCAAACGGCATTTGGAACCAGCAGGCTCGATCAGGCCGATCTGCCGGGAACCACCGCCACCTGGACGCGAGCGAGCCCGGAAAATCCAATCGCCTTTGCGCCGGCCGGCGTGAGATCAATGATGCGGCCCCTGATGTATGGTCCACGATCGTTGATGCGAACGATCACAGATTGGCCGTTACCGATGTTTGTCACCCTCACCTTCGTGCCGAAGGGCAGCGTGCGATGCGCTGCCGTAAGTGCGTATGCATGGGCATATTCGCCATTCGCAGTGCGTTCGCCATTATAGGTTGATGCAATTCCGGTTTCGGTCGACGCCAGGAGTGGCGACGAGAATGAAATCGCAGAAAGCAGAGTGACGGCAAAAAACGCTACGCGAGACCGAGTGTTCATTCATTTGCTCATGTGTTGTTGGAGAAAGCCGCCGGTTGCGATGCAAGGCCGAGCGGACGGCAACTTCTATGAGCGAATGTCTGCGGACGTCTTGTTGGATTCTGCCAAGTACTTGCCCGGAAATGCCAGTCCCGGCGCCCGTTGCCGCTTACCGGCGTTTCGTCTATTAAAAACACACGCGCGCCCGTAGCTCAGCTGGATAGAGCGTTGCCCTCCGAAGGCAAAGGTCGGACGTTCGAATCGTCTCGGGCGCGCCAGCTTTCCCGTTTATTCGCCATTTTCCCGACACGTTCCCTGCGGGGATCATCCGTATGGGTGAAAGCTGGACTTGATTTGTGCCGCTAGCGCTCGCCGGAAGATGCCGCGCAATTATGCCCCTTAGGGCAATACCTGCAGCCATCAATCCGGGACTAAGTTCAGGTTTGAGCCGCCGGTTATAGTGGCGACTCCTGATTTTTCAGGCTCGGCGCAATCGTAGGAGGTTGAAGATGAGATCCGACCGCTCATGCAACATCGGTCTGCCCACGATCTGTTCCATGATTGCCACGGCCGTGGTCGCGACCCTGACCTCGGCAAATGGCGCTTTCGCGCAAGAGACGGCAAAAGGATTGCTCGCGATTCAAGTGCGCTCGCAGGGGCAGGTTTGCGACAACCCGATCAGCGCAGCAAGGGATAAAAAACATTCAGCCCCGGACGTATCGGTTTGGGTTCTTCGATGCGAGAACAACTCGTACAGGGTTAGGCTGGCACCCGACATGGCGGCGCGCATACAGCGCCTTAAATAGTCGCCCTGAATGATTTGGCGGCAGCACGGACCGGGCTGCCGCCTGTGGCGACCCTTGCAATGGACTGTCGTTCGCCACAAATGTGCGAAACTGTCATCCATTGCTGAGTCGGACGTCATGAAACTCCCTAGCCCGGACCACCCGATTTCCATCACCCGCAACGGCAAGCGCGTGCGTGTCACGTTCGCCGGCCGCATCGTCGCCAACACCGAGGCCGCACTGACGTTGAAAGAGGCGAGCTACAAACCCGTGCTTTATGTTCCGCG
>DATBTA010000321.1:0-4348 GCA_036559505.1 Pseudolabrys sp.
CGCGGACCTGCTTGAGCCGCTCGTAGATGGGCTGATGTGCCGGATTCTTCGGCAGATCGTATTCGATGCGGATCTGCTTCGATTTATAAGGAGCGGCAGCCGCAGTGCCGCACAGACCGAGCGCAAGGCACATTCCGGCCGTTAATGCGATCAACTTCATTCGACCCGGTACGACTGGATTCATTGGCATTCTCGCGTAGCGGTTGTCGATGCCGCCCAGTTTTCCGGCCAGCCCAAGCACATGTTCATAATAGCCCTCAACTGCTTCGGCCGCTAACCGCCTACGTGAATATCGGGCTCACTGCACTGCGCGGCGGCATCAGATCCGTTGCCACGGAGCAGAGCCTGGTCACACCCTCCTCGAGCAGCTCGTCCCGCAGAAGCCCGAAGCTCACGCGCAAGGTCCGCGGATTGACATGGGAGGCATAGAAGCCCTCACCCGCGACGAAAGCGACGCCGCGGCGAACGGCACGATAATAAAGCTCGGAAACCTCGGTGCCTTCCGGCAGGGTCAGCCATAGGTTGAGGCCGCCATCGGGTTTCCCAATCAAAGTGCCGGGCGGCATGCCGGCCGCCAGGCTGGCGATCAGCTTGCGCTGTTTGGTGGCGTAGACCCTTTTCATCCGTTCCAGAATCTTCGGATAGTTTTTGCGGGCGAGAAAGCGAGCCATCGCTTCCTGCATGATGCCGTTTGTGTGCAGGTCGCTTTGCGCCTTGAGGCCGAGCAAAGCGCGCCGCGCGCGCGCGGGGGTTACCACAAAGCCCAGGCGCGTGCCGGGCAAGAACACCTTTCCAAATCCGCGCACGTAAAAAATGTCGTCGTCCGGCTCCGATAGCGCGCAGATCGAGGAGATCGGCGCGCCGGCAAAGCGCAGCTCCGAACTCTGGTCGTCTTCCAGAATAGACACGCCATGTTTGCGCGCCAGCCCAAGGATGCTGCGGCGCTTTTTGATGCTTGTCGTCACGCCGGTCGGGTTCTGAAAGGTCGGATTCGTGTAGATCAGGCGCGGCCTGTGCCGCGATAAAAGCGCCTCAAGCTTATCAATGTCCATGCCATCGGATTCGAGCGGCACTTCGAGAATACGAGCCCCGACGCTGCGCAACGCGTTGATGACACCGTAGTACGTCGGGCGTTCGACGATCACCGGCGATCCGTGCGGCACCAGCAGCCGGATGACAAGCTCGATTGCCTGCTGCGCCCCCGATGTCACGATCACATGTTCCGGTGTCGTCGGCAGGCCCTGCTGGGCAAGATATTCGACGATCGCACGGCGGAAGCTGACACGCCCGTTCGACGAATCGTTGATGAAATACGGCGACAGGCCGTCCGCTATGACCGATTGCAGGCAGGTCTCGAATTCCTTCGTGCATTCGGAATCCGGCTCGGGATGATTGGTCGTGAACGCGATGACGCCGGGCGCATGCGCGAGCTCATAAAGGCGCTCGGACAACAGCGGCCCCCCAACGGCGGGCTCCGCTCCGCGGGCGCGCTTCGTTCCGTAGGGCGCACGGACATGCGTCCCGCCGCCAGCGCGGCCTTCGACAAAGCCCGCCTTGGCGAGATCCTTGTAGGCCTTCGCGACCGTCATGTGGTTGATGCCGAGCTGCTCGGCGAGCCGCCGCACCGGCGGCAGCCGTGCACCGGCCGTTAATTCACCGGCGGAGATGCGGTCGATGATCTGCTCGTGCAGTTGCACGAAAAGCGGGCGGCCATTGCCTTTCGATAGCGAAATTCCGAACGCGCTTGGCTCGGTTGCCTGCCGCGGATGCCTTTGGCCGTTCGCCATTCAACGCCACTCAATACAAGAAATCTTGTATGATTGTTTGTATGATTGCACACAAACGCAAGAGAAAAATTGCATGACATACCGGAGAAAGCACGCCTCGCGGCTTTGCGTCACAGCCGCACTGATTATCGGCGCATTTCTTTCACCTGCGGCCGCCCAGGACATTCGCGGTGTCGAAAAGTGCACGGCGGAAGCGCAGATGGATCGCCGCACCGGGTGCCTGCAAGCGAATGTCGAGTTTCTCCACCAGGCGCTGGCAAAACTCGAGCGCGACACGAGGGAGAAGATCAACGCCCTCACCCGAGACCTTGCGGCCGGCCGGGCGGAAATCACCGCGCTCAAATCCACCGTCGCAAAGCTCGACGGTGAGCTGGGCCAGCTGAGAGCGAAAGCAGACACCGGCGCCAAGAAATAACAGCGCATCAGCCTTACGGGTAGAGAGGCATACGCCCCAAACAGCCGCGCGGCCGTATGGTAAGATGACTCGAAATAATAGCTGGGGGAGCTGCAGATGTTTCGTTCCGCAATCCTGATTGCCACAATCATCGTTACAGCGTCGGCCATGCCGGCGCTTGTCTGCGCGCAGACACCGCCGTCAACGACTGAAAAGCCGATGACCGGCATGAAGACCGACCGCACCGTTGCCGATAAAGCGCAGCTGCAAGCCATGCGCGAGAAAGAGGCCGCGCTGAAAAAGAAACGCGCCGAATGCAGCAAGCAGGCCAAAGCTCAAAAAGTGCCGGTGACGAAGCGCCGGCAATTTATCCGTGACTGCATGTCCCGCTAGGGCGGCAGCTTGATCTGAAATCAATACACCGGCGGCAGGTGAGCGATGCGCTTATGCTCCTTCCGTTTGCTTGTCTTCATTGCGGAAGCGATGAAGCACAAACAACCGGATCGCCGAGGATAGATTGCCCTGTTCACGCGTCAGGTCGATGTTGGTAACCAATTCCGACAGCGTCACCTGTCGGGCATGCGCGATTTTCTTCAGGTCATCCCAGAAGGCATCTTCAAGGCTGACGCTGGTCTTGTGCCCATCGATCACGATGGAACGCTTAATGACCGAGGATTTCATGAGGGCCCCCGTAAACCCCTACCCCACGCCCTCATACAGCGGATTTTGAATCGCACCGCAGTAGTCCGATACCAACACGTGCCAAAATGTGCCATTTCGTGATGCCCGACACAGCGTTATCCGTTGGGATCTGTATCCTCCTGCGCAATACCAAGGGGGGTGTCATGAACACCGGGAAAGATATCGCCCCGCTGCTGGAACTGCTGAAAATGGCAGCCGAGCGAAGACCGTATTCTGAGACTGGCCAGGTTTCGCAAGACGCTCTGTTCTGCGAAGACCACTCTCTGCTTGAAATGTGGCCGGAAGCCTGCCGTCGCACCGGCGTCGGAACGCGTGAATTTCCGCCCGGAGTGATCAAATTATGGAAAGAAAGTTTGGGCAGGTCGAACTGACGGCCAGGGTGGCCCCTAGGTCACATCAATTTGCCCGCGCCGACACCTCGCTCAATGTCACCGGCGCGGGCAGTTCCAGTGCTTCAGGCTGTTCGTAACCCACGACCCGAAGCACTCCGTTTGCTGGGCACATTTCCACGGCGACGCGAGTCTGCGAATTGAGCACGGGTGGGGTGACCCAATCAAATTCCGTGCCGAAGGCTCCGGGCCATACCGCAAGCTGGTCACGTCGCGTGCGGCTGTTCTCGGCCGCCTCTTCGCCTGTGCGCGTTAGAAACGCCTCAGCGGCTACCCGTGGCTCCCAGCGCGGCATGCTGAGGTACCAGTCGTTTGCGGCGCAAGTATCATGGACGCGGCTTGAAAAGCCATCGTGCGTTCGCTCGATCACGCATCGCTCATCGGGATGACAGCCGGCCAATGTAAATATGACGGGGCGCGCGATCGGCGTCGTCTCCAGACGATACTTCGCCTCTGCGAAAGTCGCGCATATCTCGAACACGTCGCGCAGCAGATGATCGGGCGGAACGTGACTGATCCGCCATGTGTGCCGTGCATTCAAGGCTATGTCATAGGGTCGCAACCAAGGATGCGAAGTGCGCCGCCACATTGGCGCCTGGTTGATGCAGGCCGCAAACCGTCCGGGCGCTGACGCCGTCAGCACGCCTACATAGCCGGGCCACGTCACGTTGTAGAACTCGCCCGCGGGGCCTCGCATCAGCGCTATTTCCACATGACGGCCGAGACCCGGAAAAGGCCAATCGAGCGTTCGGGCGATCCAGGACACCCCGCTTTGTTCGCGAGCGAGCGCGGTGCAGCCCCACTGGTAGCAGCCGTTAAGAAACCAGATGCCTGAAAAGTCGAGCTCGGTCGCTATGGCCTTGACCTCGTCCGCATAAGACGAGCGCGACTGCAGGAGCCAGCGTCGCGTCACCGAGTCGATTGCCGGCAGCAGCCCGGCTGCGACGCGCGGCAACCAGCGAATGCACTCGTCACGTAGCGCCCGTGCGCGCGCGCGACTTTCGCTGGCGTGACGAAGGGGGCCACCATCCCGCACATCGACAATGGGAATGGGGAGAAGCCCCGAGCTCAACCTG
>DATBTA010000322.1:0-3666 GCA_036559505.1 Pseudolabrys sp.
CCGCCCGCTTCTGACAGTGGCGCACCGTGATTAAGGCCGAAAGGCTGAGCCATCGCGACTTCGACACCGACGAGCAAAAGCAGAAGCAGCAGCAGACCGTGTAGCGCACGCGATCGCGGCAGCCCGTTCAAGGACAATGCACCAAGATCTTGCTGGCGAATTGCGCGCCCCAAGCCATCGTAGTGTTCTTCTCGTCGGCCGGTATTTGGCTCAGCACTTTGCCTTCAGCGAAGGTCATTTCACGCGGCAACACCACGTCGAGTTTGCATTTCGGCGCACCGACAAGCTGTACCGGTTTGTCCTTGGCAAACGCGAAGTCGACGAAAATAGAGGGATCGTAGATCTCAATCTTCAGCTCTTTGGCCTTTACCGGCGTCTTGAAGGGCAGCAGGAAATTGAGCGTCAGCACCTGGTCGTTGTAATCGAGCCAATAACCGGGCGCGGGATCGGTGAGCTCCGCCTTCTTGCCGTCGGCCGCAGCAAAGGTGAAGTAGCCGAATTCCTTCAGCGACTCGACATTGACCTTCGCAAGCGGCGCAAGCTCTTCACGCGTGAACTTGCCCTTCTCCTTGCTTTCCAACCCCTGCGTTGCAAAGGTCGAGAACATGTCATCGAAAGACCAGGCGTGACGAATTCCGGTGATGCTGCCATCGGGCGCATACACAAGTTCGGTCTGCATCGTCACCCAGACGTGAGGGTGTGCCTGAGCAAGTCTGCCAACGGCCGGAATAAGCAGTGCGGCAAGAAGAATGCGAAGTAGCGCGTTCATGCATGCGCACAATACCACGGACTGCGGCGCAAAGGTGGCGTGTAACGATATTACGAATACCTTCAGCGTAAACGCCGCAGAATCAGACCCCTGCCGCACCGCCGTCGGCGCGCGGATCATGACCACCTTCCAAGGTGCCGTTGGCATGCAGCACCACTGCTCCCGCGTGGCCCATCGTATCTGAATAGGCCTCGTCGAGAACGGCGACGTCGTGGCCAGCCGACAAGAGACGATCCACAAGATTCCCGTCAAAACGCGATTCCATCCGCAAATTGGTATGGGTCGAGCCCCAGGTGCGCCCCAGCAGCCAACGTGGCGCATCGAGCGCCTCGTCGAGCGGCTGTCCGAATATGACGTGACGCGTGAACACGGCCGCCTGGCTTTGCGGCTGGCCGTCGCCACCCATCGTGCCGTAGGCAATGATCCGCTTGTCCTTGAGAACCGCGAGTGCGGGGTTGAGCGTATGAAACGGGCGCCGGCCGGGCGCCAGCGCATTCCGCGCCTTCGGATCGAGCGAGAAGCTCGCGCCACGGTTTTGCATGACGATGCCGGTTGCCGGCAGAACGCACCCGGAGCCGAACTCCCAATAAAGCGACTGGATGTACGAGACGACGAGACCGTTCGAATCCGCCGCGCCCATCCAGATCGTGTCGCCTTCGCCGTAAGGCGCGGGCCAGCGCGCGGCCTTGCGAGCGTCAATCTTTGCCGCCTCGGCATCGAGGAATTCCGGCAGAAAATACCGGCCGAGATCTGTTGTGATTTTGTCCGGATCGGTGACGACCTGATCGCGCACACGGAAAGCGCGCTTGGTTGCTTCGACAATGCCATGAATATGTTCGAAGCTTTCGGCTCGGCCCACACGTAGGCGCTCGAACAGCGCAAGGATAATCAGCGACGCCAGACCCTGCGTCGGAGGCGGAGAATTGTAGAGCGTGCCAGCCTGCGTTGCGACGCTGAGCGGCTCATCCACAATCGCGCGATAGCTTTCCATGTCAGCGCGTGTGACTGGGCTTCCGATGCGATCGAGATCGGCCGCGATCTCGCGTCCGATGTCGCCGCGGTAAAAATCGTCGAGCCCGGCATGAGTAAGCTGCTCAAGCGTCGCGGCAAACGCTGACTGTTTCAGCCGCGCGCCGGTCTCGGGGACTTTGCCATCGGGCAGAAATGCTGTCTTGAAGCCGACGGCCTTGTCCATCTCCGGAAGTTTTTCGGCTGTCAGCCGCGCCTGGCTGCGCGTCACAACATATCCGCCGCTCGCATGTTTGATGGCGGGCGCAAGCAGCAAATCGAGTGGCATCTTGCCGCCGTGCGCTTTGGCGGCGTCCGCGGCGAGCGTCCATGCGGCGACCGCGCCCGGCACCGTCAGCGCGGCGAGCGGCCCGCGTGCAGGAATTTCATCGTAACCGGCTTCACGATAAAGCCGCGGTGTCGCTTTGGCGCCAGCCCGACCGGCGCCCATCAGCGCCCGCACGCGACCAGACGGCTCCCGGACCAGCCAGAAACCGTCGCCGCCAATGTGGTTCATGTGCGGATAGACTGCCGCGATGGACGCAGCCATTGCGAGCATCGCTTCGATGGCATTGCCGCCTTCGGCGAGGATCGCGCGCCCGTCTTCGACTGCTGCCGCATGCGGCGCGGCCACGACACCGCGGCGATGGCCCGCACTGTGCAAGGTCATTTAACCCCCCGGAACGTTCAAGGCGCCGTGACCTCGACAAGACCACGTTTTTTCAGAAGGGCATCGACGGTCGGCAGGCGGCCACGAAAGGCCTTGTAGGCATCCGCGGGGTCGCGCCGGTTTCCTGCACTGTAGACATAGTCGCGCAGGCGCTTCGCCGTCGCCGGATCGAACGCATTGCCGGTCTCCTCGAACGCCGCGAAAGCATCGGCATCGAGAACCTCCGACCACATGTACGAATAGTAGCCGGCCGCATAGCCGCCACCTGAGAACAGGTGCTGAAAATGCGGAAGCCGGTGCCGCATCACGATCTCCGGCGGCATTGAAATACGCTCGAGATCCTTGCGCTCGAAGGCGGCGACATCGAGCGCCTCCGCATCCGGCAGCGAATGCAGGTCGAGATCGACCAGCGCGCAGGCAGTGTACTCGACCGTCGCGAAGCCCTGATTGAAAGTGCGTGTCGCAAGCAAACGGTCGAGCAAGGCTTTCGGCATCGGCTTACCGGTGTCTGCATGCAATGCATACTTCTGCAGGATCTCCGGCACTTCCAGCCAATGCTCGTAGAGCTGAGAGGGTAATTCGACGAAATCGCTGGGGACGGCCGTCCCCGCAATAAGAGGATAGGTTACGTCGGACAGTATTCCGTGCAACGCATGACCAAATTCATGAAAGAGCGTGCGGGCATCATCGAACGACAGCAACGCAGGCTCGCCGGGAGCCGGCTTTGAAAAATTGCAGATGTTGAGAATGATCGGCCGGATGTCGCCCGTGAGCTTCTCCTGATCGCGTAGTGAAGTCATCCAGGCGCCGCTGTGCTTGGACGGCCGTGCGAAGTAGTCACCGATAAATAACGCGACGTGACGACCATTCGCGTCCGTCACGTTCCAGGCGCGGGCGTCCGGGTGATAAAGAGCTGCACCGACGGGTTTGAACGACAGTCCGAACAGCCGGCGGGCGGTCTCAAAGGTCGCCTCGATCATTTTCTCGAGCTGGAAATACGGCTTGATCTCCGCCTCGTCGAGATCGTAACGCGCCTTGCGGAGCTTTTCTGAGTAGTAGCGCCAGTCGTGCGGTGCGAGCGGGAAATTTCCGCCTTCTTCTGCAATCATCGCCTGCAGCGCGTCGCGCTCGACCGCCGCCTTTGTGAGCGCCCTGCCCCAGACCTCATCAAGCAATTTACGAGCCGCCCGCGGCGTCTTGGCCATCTGGTCGTCGAGAC
>DATBTA010000323.1:0-2883 GCA_036559505.1 Pseudolabrys sp.
GCGCGCATTCAGAATTTATTAACCAACTCAGTCCGCTGTGGATCAAGCCGGTGAACTTCCCTTTCGTCCGGACGCCGCAAGGCCCCAGGTAGAGCCGCTGGGGCCTTTTGCGTGCGCGCCCACTGCGTCGCCGCGACTTCCTCGGCCGAGATCAGCTGTTGACCCGAAGCGGACTCAAGAGCCGCGTGCTGCCTTGATCGTGGCGATGTCGATTTTCTTCATTCCCATCATCGCAGCGAATGCGCGCTTTGCTTCATCGCCGCCAGCTGCAAGCGCGTCGGTCAGCACACGCGGCGTGATCTGCCAGGAAATTCCCCACTTGTCTTTACACCACCCGCACTGGCTCTCCTGGCCGCCATTACCTACGATTGCGTTCCAGTAGCGGTCGGTCTCTTCTTGATCTTCGGTCGCGATCTGGAACGAAAAGGCTTCGTTATGGTCGAACACGGGGCCGCCGTTGAGGCCGAGACAGGGTACGCCGAGGACTGTGAATTCCACCGTCAGCACGTTGCCCTCCTTTCCGCCGGGATAGTCGCTGGGCGCGCGGTGCACGGCGCCGACCGCGCTGTCGGGAAAGGTTGCCGCATAGAAGCGGGCAGCAGCCTCGGCTTCCTTGTCGTACCACAGGCAAATTGTGTTCTTGGACATTGCTTAGCCTTCCGCTTTGCAAAAATATTCACGCCCGCACGCTGCAACGGTTAGTCGGCAAGACCGTTCCCGTCTGACGTTTATCGGACCTTAGGGTTAGACCGCGCGTAGCGCTGCCTTGGGCTGCCCCAAATTTGACCTTATCAGACGTATCCGCGGTCGTGGGGAAACCCGCGATCGCGCCTTCAGGCGCGAGGCCTGAACTCGCATGAGCCGCATGGTCCTTGTCTGCGCGACCTATGCCAAGCAGGCGCGCACCATGCTTCGACAGGAGAACTGGATCCGTTGCAGCTTCTCAACGCCGCCAATATCGGCACCCTGATCCTCATCGTCGCCTTGTCGGGTTCACCGCGATCTTTTGCAGCGGAGCATCCGTCGGACGTTCCGGCCTGGCTGCAGGCCCATGTCGGCGAAGGCGAAGACCAAATCGCACCCGTAGTTTTGCAGAGGGCGCGCGCGCTTTATTTGCAAAAGGCGAGCATCGGCGCGGCCAAGAATCCTTGCTACTTCGCCATGGACGCTACGCGACCCACCACTTTGAGCAATGGCAAATTGGCGCGCCGGTTTTACGTTATCTGTGAAGCCGATCGGTCGTTTCGCGGGTTTTCGGCCGGTCACGGCGGCGGTCGCTATCTGAAAGGCATCGCAAATTTCGCCAACGGCAAACGGTGCGCAAAAAGCTTTAGCAATTCGATGCATTCCAGGCTGACGACCGGCGGGGCCTATGTGACGGGCGAGGTAATCACGTCGTTCAAAGGCTATTATCGCGTCTTAGGAGGAAGAGACGCGGCATTGGTACGCTCGTTCGTGCAGTTTGATGGCGAAGGTGAAACTGCAAACGCCAGACAGCGCGAGATCGGTGGGCACGCGGCCGTACTGTTGAGGGGAGCGTGTCTGCGAAGACAGCCCGATAGCCCGTACGCGGACCAGAGGGGCTACGTTCCATTTGGAACGGTAGAGAATTACTCCGACGGGCGCAGCAGCGGCTGCACCAGTTGGTCGCCGTCGGACGCCGACGAAATCATCGCAATGATGAAGGGCAAGCCGACAGCGCTCTACATCTACCCCGAAGCGACCGACATCGACGCCGTCGCACAAGCGGTGAAGGCTGGCCGGTCGCCGTCGCGCACCGGATTATATTGGAACGCCTCCTGCTTGAGGGAAATCCGCTCTCCGAAATTTTGGCCAAAGGAAACGCTTGAGCCGATCCTCGTCCGATACGAGAAGGATCATCCGGCACTGCCGCCGCGGCCAACTCCGGTTTGCAAGGGGCGGTAAGATTGGCCCGGCACACGCTCAGATGTGGCCCTGCGCTGGCCCGTTCCTGCGCGCGCAGCCGAAGATGGGAAAGGCGGCGGCATTCGGACGCCGCGGCGGCACGCAGGCGGCCTCAGTCGATCTTCTGATAGGTGTTATCTAGATCGTCCTGCAGGCAGGGCGCCGATAACAACCGGCAACGCCGCAATTCTCCTGTCGGGAAGCCGCCCTTCGGTCGTATCGGGTGGCGCGGTTCGGGAGTATCCTTATGGCGTTTGAGTGTGATCCGTTGTTGCACGCGGCCCGGCATGTCGATGCGCCGGCTCGCTGCGGTAAATCGATTTTTCATGCCGAGCTTGTCGGCGATGAAGTGGCTCGGCCAATGAGGCTGCTCAAGGAGAACCGCCATGGCACAATCGACTCAAGACCCACGCCCCGGACAAATGATCTTCGACCGACTGGCCAAGAAAAACGATCAGCTATTTTGGGGCGGCGTCGCCATGGCTATCGTCGGCGGCTTGGCGCTCCTGTTCCCCTTCGGAGCGACATTGGCCATTGCTCTCATGGCCGGATGGCTGCTCATCCTCGCGGGTGGCGTAACAATCGCCGACGCGTTCACGCTGGAGGGCACGGGGCCGTTCTTCGGCGCGCTGCTGATCGGCCTCTTGAAGCTGGCGTTAGGCGTCTACCTCCTCCGCCATCCCGACGTCAGCATGGTGCTGCTAACGCTGCTGCTGGCGGCAATCTTCGTGATGGACGGTGCTGCGCAGCTCGTGCTCGCTTTCGAATTGCGGCCGGTCGACGGATGGGGATGGATGCTGCTATCGGGCATTGTCGCCATTGTCGTCGGCGTGCTGCTGGCAGCCGAGTTGCAGGCCATGTCGCTCGTTACCCTCGGCATCCTGCTGGGCGTCAGCTTCTTGGCCTCGGGGCTTGCGCGCGTCGTCCTTTCAAGGCGCCTCTCCGCATGGGCGAGCG
>DATBTA010000324.1:0-6738 GCA_036559505.1 Pseudolabrys sp.
GCCCGGCGTTGGTGCGTTTGCTCCGGCCATGGACAGACTCAACACGCTTGGATTTCGTGCAGCGCTCGATGAAGCCGTCATCGGCCGCAAGGTGCCGCTGCTCGGCATATGTCTCGGCATGCAACTGCTAGCTGATATGAGCAACGAGTTCGGCGAGCACCGCGGGCTTGGCTACATTCCCGGAACCGTGCGTGAGATTCCGGTGACGGACGGCCTGCGCCTTCCGCATATGGGCTGGAACGATCTCAACATCGAGCGAAGTTGCGCTCTCACCGCTGCGCTTTCGGGCGACACGTCGTGCTATTTCGTGCATAGCTTTGCCTTGCAGCCCGCACATCCGGAGCACGTCGTGGCCACGGCCGAGTACGGCGGCCGGGTGGTTGCCGTCGTCGCCGCCGGGAACATCTACGGAACGCAATTTCACCCGGAAAAGAGCCAGGATAACGGAGAGAAGATTCTGTCCGCCTTTGCCGGGTTGTGAGCGATGCTCAAGGTTCGCGTGATCCCGGTCCTGTTCCTGATGAATGGGCATATCGTCCGCAGTGAAGGTTTCAACGAGTTCAAGATCATCGGCAATCCGATCAGCGAGCTGGCGCGTTACTCGCAATGGCGTGCGGACGAGCTCGTCTACATCGATATTACGCGCGACAGCGAGTATCTCGTGCACCGCACGGATCACAAGGACCGCATCGCTGCCGATCTCGTCTCGATCCTGCGACAGATCGCCGACCACGCATCGATGCCGGTCACGTTCGGCGGGCGCGTCTTTTCGCTCAAGCAGGCCGACGCGTTGATCGCGAACGGGGCCGACAAAATTGTCATCAACACGGGTGCCTATCGCGATCCGTCGCTCATCCGCGAGATTTCCCGGAAATACGGCAGCCAGGCCGTCGTGGTGGGCATCGATTTGCGCCGCACAGAGGGCAAGATTTCGATGGTGATCGAGCAGGGCCGGGAGCAGGTCGAGGATGACCCGGTCGACTACGCGAAACGCATGGAAGCCTTGGGCGCCGGCGAGCTCTTTGTTAATTCCGTCGATCGCGACGGCTCGGCGCAAGGCTACGATGTCGACGGCATCCGAGCCATTTCCGACACCGTGGGAATTCCGGTCGTCGCGTGTGGAGGCGTCGGACGCTTCGAGCATTTCTCCGCCGCCATCCGCGATGGGCATGCCAGCGCGGTCGCCGCCGGCAACATCTTTCATTTCACCGAAAATGCCTATCCGAACGCCAAGCGGACGCTCAAGCGCCAGGGCATCAACGTCCGTTGAACCCAGTGCCTCGAGCCTATGCCATCGACGCTCAGTAAGATCAGACGAGACAGAGGTTATTGACCGTGACCGTGGTGAAGCCAGTTACCCTTGAGCCGCGCCTGAAAGCGCCACACATCGCTTTTTGCAAGCGCTGCGTCTATCCGAACGTCGCCGCGACGCCGCTTGCGATCGACGACGAGGGAATTTGCACCGGATGCCGGACGCACGAGGAGCAGGAGCGGGTCGACTGGAAGGAGCGTGAGCGGTGGTTCCGCGAGCTCTGTGATGAGTACCGCAATCCAATAGGTTCGAATTACGATTGCCTCATCCCGGTCTCGGGCGGAAAGGATTCGTTCTACCAGATCCATCTGCTCAAGAAAGTCTACGGGATGAACCCGCTGCTCGTGACCTATAACGAAAACAACGAGACAGAGGTCGGCAAGCGCAATATCCAGCGCATGAAGGAAGCCTTCGGTTGCGACTATGTCAATGTGACGGCGTCGATTGACGCCATCAAGAAGATGAACCGCGTCGGCTTCACGATGTGCGGCGATCCGGACATGCATTGCCACATGGGCATAAACGCCGTGCCGATTCAGATGGCGGTGAAGTTCGGGATTCCGCTCATCATCTGGGGCGAGCACGGCTTCATGAATCTGGGCGGCATGCATTCCTACAAGGACATGGTCGAATACACCGCACGCTACCGCAAGGAGCATTTGCTGCGCGGCTTCGACTGGTACGATTTCGTTGGCAAGGAAGGGCTAGAGGAGCGCGATCTTCTGTGGGCGAAATACCCATCTGACGAGGAGATCGAGCGGGTCGGCGTGCGCGGAGTTTTCATCTCCAACTATTTCGGCTGGAAGCAGCACGTGCACACGAAGGTCATGGTCGACCTCTACGGCTTTGAGTTCCATCCGCTGCCGTTCGACCGCACCTACTCACGCGACGCCAATCTCAATAATTTTCACGACAACGGCGTCCACGACTACATGAAATACATCAAGTTCGGATATGGCCGCGTGCACGACCACGTGTCGCGCGACATCCGGAATGGTCTCATGACTCGAGATCAGGGCGTTGATCTCTGCCGGGAGTATGAAGGCGTCGTGCCGGGCGATATCGTGAGGTGGCTGACCTATGTCGGGATGACACGGACCGAATTCGACAGGATTGCAAATACCTTCCGCGATGCGCGCGTGTGGCTCAAGAACGAGTACGGTCAATGGATCAAGAACAGCGTGTGGGACCACAATTGACCGGCTTCCCTCCGAGCGATCCTGCGGCGCGATAGTATGCGCACGGCGCTGTTTTTCATGGCCGGCAATTTCGTGGGGCCGGAATATTACGCCCAGCTCGCGCGCGCGGGGCGGTTGCCCGACCTTGTTTGCAATGTCGGGCGGATCACCAATGAGAGCATCGCGTGGGAGCGCCGCCGTACCGGCAATCTGTGGAATCCGCCGCCCCTGCCGGCCAGTCAGGAAGTCCATGCTTTCGCCTCATTGAAGGATGCCGCGCTGCTGGATCTCATCCGGGACCGGGAGATCGATGTTTGCATCCAGGCCGGCATCGGAATTCTCAAGGGCGAGCTTCTGCTCGCTCCCCGCATCGGCTGGCTCAACGTTCACCCCGGCAAGCTTCCCGAGTATCGCGGCAATGCCTGTCCGGAATGGGCCGTTTTCAACGGCGACGAAGTCTGGGCGACCGCGCATTTGATCGACGAAGGGATCGACACAGGCGCGGTGGTCGCAGCTCGACGCTATGATTATCCGGCCGACGGATATCATAGCTTCCGCGCCGGCATCTATGCGCATTGCGCGCAAGTTCTGATCGAGGCGCTGGAACGGCTCGAGGAAGCAGGTGCCCATCAGGTGTCGACGGTGCTCGTTGCTCAGGACCATGAGCGCGGGGTCTACTGGCCGAGAATTCCAGACGAGAATCTGGCCGCCGTCATCGCCAAGCTCGATCTCGGCCTTGTGAAACAGGCGTAAGCGGATCCTTTGGAGCGACCACGTGCTCGATAATGCGACAGTGCACAAGCAATCCGGCGCGCCCGCTACCGCGCGCCCGGCTGAGCCACGCGGAATGCTGATTACGTCGCGCGGCAATTTCGATGCCTCGGTCCACGCCCCGCTCGCCAATTACATGGCCACGCGATATGGCACGAAGTCATTCGTGCTGGTCGGGCGCGCGGCGGTGGGCGAAAAGTGGAAACAATGGACAAACGGCAACGCCGTCATCCTCAACGACGAAGACCTGCACGCGAAGGCAGAGGTAGCGGCAAGAGATTGGGAGAAGGTGCAGGAAATCGCCCGCACGTTCGAGCGGCGCTATGCTCTGACCTACATGCGTGAGGTCCTGCATCAGGACAAAGGGATTGCGGCTTACTATCTGCAGCACTCGCCGGGTTCGGCCTTTGCGCAGCAAGAGCCTATGCCGTTTCCGATGCTGGTCGCGCTGATCAATTCATATTTCCAGACGCTCGAAGATCTACTGGCGGCGCATCCCATCGATCTCTTTCTCACTCGCGCCAGCGGCATCTTCAACAGCGCGGCAGTCGCGATTGCGCGCAGCAGGCACATACCGCTGTCATGGCTCAATCACGCGCGCATCGGTCAGCAGATGATCTGGATGGAGGGACCCGACCACGGTGCCGGTCTCGTCAAGCTGCATTATCCCGATGCCGTGACGGTGTCAGTGCCGGAGCTCGACGAAATCGCGCCGCCGCCGGATACGCGGTCCGCGCGCGCGGCGGCCGAGCATGACGACAGCGTGGTAAAGCTCGCTACGGCTGTTGCGCGGAGCGTCGCCGAGCGACTCATCATGCGCAGCTCGGATCTCTCGCGCGCCTCGTGGCCGCGCCGTCTGCCGTTGCGCGGCCTCCTCGCTCAGAATTTCTATCGCTGGCGCACTGCTTCCTATTTGGTATCTCGCGCAAGGGCGGACGCAAGAAAGCTTCAGAAAGGACGGTATGTCCTCTTTCTCTTGCATCTCGATCCGGAATACTCGAGCAGCACGCTCGCCCGTCGCTTCAACCATACCCAGGCCATTATTCAGCAACTGGCCTTGTCCCTGCCGATTGGATACACGCTGGCGGTCAAGGAGCACGTCATTGGGCTCGGGAACCGGACTCTGCCTTTCTACAAGGGTCTGAGCCACCTCCCCAATTTGGTATTTGTCGATCATCGGCTCAAGGCCATCGATGTCGCGCGGGACGCCGCCGCGGTTGCGACGGTATGGGGCACGATCTGTCTGGAAGCGTCGCTGATTGGGGTTCCGGTCATTTGCTTCACTGAAAACAGCGAATACGCGGTGCTGAGAAATGTTCATACCGTCCGATCGCCGACCGAAATTCCGGATGTCGTGCGCGATGCGTTGCAGCCGCGAACGGATGCAGAAATCCTCGACGCCCGGCGCGAGGCCGCACGCTTTCGGAATGCGCAGCTCGCCTTGAGCTTCCGACTGTCTTCAATCGATCTCGACGAATACGGCAACCGCAGCCGGAGCACCTTCGGATTGCCCGAGGCGGAGCTCGAGGAAGCCACCGCCAAACTGCTCGCCGTCTACCGTTCCGGTGGCGGCACGGCGGAACCGGTCGGCTGAGCTCAGACTTGGCCCGCACAATCACAGATTTCGCTTCGTATCTGGTCGGACCGGAGCTCCGGCTGCGCGATGTCATGGCGCGCATCAACCAGTTGATACCGCCCATGCTGATCGTGGCGAGTGAAGACCGGCGCTTTCTCGGAACCATCACCGACGGCGATATCCGGCGGTTGCTGCTGCGCGGCGGGGGCAACGACAGCCTCGCGCGCGAAATCATGCAGCCCCATTCCACGACGGGGCTTGTATCGACGCCTCAGGACAATCGCCGTAAGCTCGACGCGCTGGTGGCCACCATCCGCTTCCTGCCTGTGCTCAACGAGGACGGAACGGTCGCGCATCTGCTGCTCGAGGATGGCCCAGGCCTTCGTTCGATCACCGCGCTCGTCATGGCGGGCGGATTCGGCCGCCGGCTCGGCGATCTGACGCGCACGACGCCAAAGCCGCTGCTGCCGGTAGCGGGACGTCCCATTCTCGATCATGTTCTGGAATCGCTCGAGAGCGCAGGAATTCGGCGGATTTTCATCTCCACCCACTATCTGGCGGATCAGATCGAGAGCTTTGTCGAGAAGCGCGACAGCATCGCGAAGGTGCGGCTCGTGCATGAAACCGCACCGCTCGGAACCGGCGGGGCGATCGGCCTGTTGCCGTCCGAATATCGCACCGAGGGCGATCTGATCGTGCTCAACGGCGATTTGATATCGGATGTGAGCTTCGATGGATTGGTGGCGTTCCACCGCGCTCATGGCCACAACGCCACGATCTGCGTGAAAGAACACCGGACACCCATCGAGTTCGGCGTCATTCACTTTTCAGACAACAACGAGTTCGAGCGCATCGAGGAGAAGCCGGAGCTGTCCCATTTCATCGCGGCCGGGATTTATATCCTGGACCCGGCTATCGCGGGGTTGACCAAGCCGGGTGTGCGAACCGACATGCCCGATCTCCTCAATCGCGCGCGCGACGTCGGACTGAAAGTCGGTGTCTTCCCGGTTCACGAGCATTGGATCGACGTCGGGCGACCGCGCGACCTCGCGTCCGCGGAAAAGCACGGTTCGGAGGGCAAAAGGCCGTGATCAAGCGCCTGATTTTCCGCATCCTGCCGCCGCAGTGGCGGCGCCACGTCCGACAATATCGCCGGCTCAATCTCCACAGCGGGCGCGCGATCGGGATGGTGATGATACTCGGCACGGTTGCGATCGTGTTCGAGACGGTGGGCGTCACGATGATCCTGCCGATAGTGGAATACATTCAATCAGGCGGCGCCATCGATCGTGTCGGGGGCGGATCGAAGATCTGGATGGCCGTGAAAGATCTTTTCGCCGTGTTCGGCCAGCCGGTCACCTTGGGTGGCCTGTGTCTTGCGGTCTTTATTCTCATCCTGCTGCGCCAGATAGCGTCCTATGCCTTCCTGGTCAGCCAAACGACGCTGAAACACGCGATCGGCCGCGAATTGGGGATGCGTGCATTTTCGGCCATACTGAATTCCAAAGCCGCGTACATCCGCAGCATCGGCCAGGGCTCGTTCGTCAACGTCGTCGATCATCAGAGCCAGGCCACGGCGATGATCGTACGCTGCTACGTCACGATCGCCCAGCTCGCTTTGACAGCCGCAACATATCTTGGCGTCATGGTCGTCAGCGCACCCCTCACCAGCATGGCAGCAATCGGCGTCGTGGTCGTTGCGCTCACCGGCATGGGGCGCCTCGCGACCGAAGGACGGAATCTGAGCAAGAAAATCATCGATCAGCGCAACGAAGTCGCCACCTTCCTGAACGAGCGCTATTCCGCATGGCGGTTGATCAAGACCTTCGGAACACTTGATCGCGAGAGCCAGAAAGCGGACCAACTGTCGCAAGATTTCTCCAGGATGTCGGTTGATCTCG